>JAKAIH010000036.1 GCA_021825225.1 Pseudomonadota bacterium | reverse complement strand
AAGCAAGGCCACCGCAGCAACAAGAGCAAGCAATTTTTTCATTCCCATCTCCTTCTCTGGCTAACTAGTTGTTGAAAAACGGGCCCCAAGCGGGCTCGCGCACATCCGCCGCCTGAACCGACAGGCGCTGTTTCACCCTGCCGTCGATCGAAACCGCCGCCAGGGAGCCGCGATTGTTGATTTGAGTGGCGTAAAGAATCATCTTGCCATTGGGCGCGATGCTGGGCGATTCATCATGCTGGCCATCGGTCAGCGACTGGGCCTGGCCGCTCGCCAGGTCGAGCGATTTCAGCTGAAAACGCCCGTTTTCGCGCGCGATATAGATCAGCGTCTTGCCATCCGGCGAGACGCGCGGCGACACATTGTAATTGCCGCTGAAGGTCACACGCGTCGCATCGCCTCCGGTCAAGCCCATGCGGTAGATCTGCGGGCTGCCGCCGCGATCCGAGGTAAAGTAAATCGATTGACCATCGGGCGCGAAAAAAGGTTCCGTGTCGATGGCACCGGAGTGGGTGATGCGGCGCGGGTTGCTGCCGTCAGGGCCGATGAGGTAGATCTGCGAACCGCCGTCCTTGGACAGCACCACCGCCAGCTGGCTGCCGTCGACGGACCATGCGGGCGCGCTGTTGGACCCCTTGAAATTCGCCACCACCTGACGCCGTCCCGAAACCAGCGAGTGCACGTACACCACCGGCTTCTTGTTCTCGAACGACACATAGGCGAGCTTCGTGCCATCGGGGGACCAGGCCGGCGAAATGATAGGCTCGCGCGAAGCGAGCGCGGTCTGCGCGCCGACTCCGTCGGCATCGGCGATCTGCAGTTCGAAGCGGTGCCCCTGCTTCACCACATAGGCGATGCGCGTGGAAAACACGCCGCGATCGCCGGTCAGCTTTTCATAAATCATGTCGGCGATGCGGTGGGCGGTAATGCGCACCTGCTGCGCGTTCAGCGTAAAGGCGACGCCGCCGATCTGCGTCTGCTTGGGCACGTCGAGCAGGCGGAAGCGCGCCTCGAAGCGACCGTCGGCCAGGCGCACCACGCTGCCTATGACCAAGGCGTCGGCGCTGCGGCTTTTCCAGTCGTCGAAATTGACCTGCGCCACTTCGGTCGGCAGCGGATCGACGTTGCCGGCGAACAGCATGCGGAAACGCCCGCTGCGCTGCAGATCGGCCTCGACGATATCGCTGATATTCTGCGACAGTACCTGCTCGCCGGCGAAGCGCAGCACGCCGATCGGGATCTGGTTGGCGCCGCCGCCGGTGATTTCGATGGAGAGCTGCGCCTGCGCGCTGGAACAGACGAACGCGAGCAACAGCAGCAGGTTACGGAACACGAAACGCATGCGGAATTCCAGGAAAATTTTCACGCGATTATACCCATAGTGTCCGCTGCCGGATTCATTCCTGCGGCTTGAATTTGATTTCGAGCTCGCGCCGGAACTGCTCCGGCCGGTCCGGCTTGGGCAGCGGGGAGGACTTGAGTATCGCCCTTTCCACGGCGGAGTCGTACGCCTGGTTGCCGCTCGATTTGCGCAGTCTGGCCGACATCACTTCGCCGGTGGGCAGTTGCACCACGTCGAAAATCGCTTCCGGGTTGCCGACGATGTCAGGCGGCAGCACGATGTTGCTCTTGATTTTACCCTTGAGCTTGGCGATGTATGCCGCATCCGCCCTGGCCGCGAACGCCGCGCTTTCCTGTTGCATTTGCGCGAGGATCCTGTCCTTCTCCAGTTGCTGATTGACTGCCGCGGTCTCGCGCGCGAGCTGCTCGCGTATATCCTTGCTGCGGTCGATCTTGAGCTTGGGTTCCGGCTTTTTCGGCGCGGGCTCCGCCTTTTTCGGCAACTCCTTCTTGATTTCCTTCTTCTTTTCCAGAGCGATGTCGGGCTTGGGTGGCTCGATTGCCTTCTCGATTTTGGGCTCCGGCTTGACTTCGGGTTTCACTTCGGGCTTGGGCGGCTCGATGGCCTTCTCGATTTTGGGCTCCGGGGCCGGCGCGGGCTTGATCTCGGGCTTAGGCTCCGTCTTATGCTGCACCACCGGCACCGGCGGGCTGTTCCAGAGTTCGACCGAAACCGCCTCCGGCTCCCGGCTCTGCCAGTGCACGCCGAAGAACAGGAACACCGCGAGCAGCACATGCACCAGCACCGCCAGAACGGCGGAAGGGACTTTGCCCGGCTCCTCGTAGGCGTAGGCGATGGCAGCCGCGCTCATCGTGCCGCAGGCTTCACCAGCAGCCCGACTCTGCGCACGTTCTGCTTTTGCAGCTCGTCCATTACCTTGAGCACCTCTTCGTAGCGCACTTCCTTGTCGGCAGCGATCACCACCGGCTGATCCGGGTGGGTCTTTTGCTTTTGCTGTAACGCCGCGACCAATTCGGCGGTTGACACCGCGCGCTCGCTCGACTCGGTCTTGCTGCGCTCGCGCAGCAGCAGCGAGGCGTCGGCCTTGATCACCACCTCCAGCGGCATCTCCGGCGGCTGCGAGGATTTGCCCACCGAGGGCAGCTCGACCACGCCCGGATTCACCAGCGGCGCAGTGATCATGAATATCACCAGCAGCACCAGCATCACGTCGATGTAGGGCACGACGTTGATATCGCTCATTGCGCGGCGCGGACGCGGCATCGTTCGCTTCCTTACTTGCCCACGCCGGACTGGCGCTGCAGGATGTTGGAAAACTCCTCGATGAAGCTTTCGAAGCGGATCGCGAGGCGGTCGATGTCGTGGGTGTAGCGGTTATAGGCGATCACCGCCGGAATCGCGGCGAACAGGCCGATCGCGGTCGCAATCAGCGCCTCGGCGATGCCGGGAGCGACGTGCGCCAGCGTCGCCTGGCTCACGTTGGCCAGGGCGCGAAACGAATTCATGATACCCCACACCGTGCCGAACAGGCCGACGTAGGGACTGACCGAGCCGACCGAGGCGAGAAAGGCGAGGTGGCGCTCCAGATTGTCCATCTCGCGCTGATAGGTGGCGCGCATGGCGCGGCGCGCGCCTTCGACCGGGATGCTCGGGTCGGCGCCGCGCTGCGCGCGCAGCTTGGCGAATTCGCGAAAGCCCGCCTCGAATATGCGCTCCAGCGAGCCGGCGCGGTGGCGGTCGTTGACCGCGCTCTGGTACAGGCCGTTCATGTCGTTGCCGCTCCAGAAATCGCGCTCGAATTTCTCCGTCTGCGTGCTTGCCTGCCGGAGCGCAAACAGCTTGCGAAAAATGAACAGCCAGCTCATGAACGAGACCGACAGCAGCAGCGCCATGACCATCTGCACCGGCACGCTGGCGTTGGTGATCAGGGTGAGTATCGACAGGTCCTGGGTTACATTCATTGTTGTATCGACTCGCGTAGCTAGTAGGGTGTAAGTGGCGTCGTTGACGGGCAGGCGGCTGGCGCCGCGCCCGTCCCGCTGCTTTCTCTTCTATCGCTCAAATCAGAGGACATCCTTCAGGGATCGCGGCATCGCGACGGGCTTGAAATTTTGCCGATTCAGGCAGGCCACCCGGACCTCGGCGCGCGCCAGCACCTGCGTCCCGCGCCGCGCCTCCTGGGCCAGATCAACGTAGACATGCGCCAGCTTCAGCGGTTCAACCGTGACCTCGAGCATATCGTCCAGCCGCGCCGGCCGCACAAAATCGAGCAGCGCCCGCCGCACCACGAATATCAGCCCCTCCTCCAGCGCCAGTTTATCCTGATTCAGGCCGAAATTGCGCAGCCATTCGGTGCGCGCGCGCTCGAAGAACTTCAGATAGTTGGCGTAGTACACCACGCCGCCGGTGTCGGTGTCCTCGTAGTAGACGCGCACCGGCCAGGAAAAACGCTTCATCGTTCACATCTCAGGATGCGGCCGGGCCGTTCCACAAATCGCCGTTCGCGCCCGGATTGGGCGGCGCCAGGCCGAAATGGCGATAAGCCGATAATGTGGCGACGCGCCCGCGCGGCGTGCGCTGCAAATAGCCCTGCATGATCAGAAACGGCTCGATTACGTCCTCGATGGTGTCGCGCTCCTCGCCTATCACGTGGGCAAGATTGTCCACGCCCACCGGACCGCCGGCGAACTTCTCGATCACGGCCATCAGCAGCTTTCTGTCCATGAGGTCCAGCCCGAGCGCATCCACATCGAGCATCTGCAGCGCCGCGTCGGCCACCTCGCGGCTCACGCCGCTCCTCGATCTGACCTCGGCATAGTCGCGCACCCGCCGCAGCAGCCGGTTAGCGATGCGCGGCGTACCGCGCGAGCGGCGCGCGATTTCGAGCGAGCCTTCGGCGGCGACCTCGACCTTGAGCAGCCCGGCGGAACGGCTCACGATTTGCTGCAACTCCTGCGCGCTGTAGAACTCCAGCCGCGCGACGATGCCGAAACGGTCGCGCAGGGGGTTGGTGAGCATGCCCGCCCGGGTGGTGGCGCCGACCAGCGTAAACGGCGGCAGATCGAGCTTGACCGAACGCGCCGCCGGGCCCTCGCCGATCATGATGTCGAGCTGGAAATCCTCCAGCGCCGGATACAGGATTTCCTCCACCACCGGCGACAGGCGGTGGATCTCGTCGATGAACAGCACGTCGTTCGGCTCGAGGTTGGTGAGCAGCGCGGCGAGATCGCCCGGGCGCTCCAGCACCGGGCCCGAGGTGTGGCGCAGGCTGACCCCCATCTCGCGCGCGATGATGTGCGCGAGCGTGGTCTTTCCCAGCCCGGGCGGGCCGAACAGCAGCACGTGATCGAGCGACTCGCGGCGCGCGCGCGCCGCCTCGATGAATATCGCGAGCTGGCCGCGGATTTTCTCCTGGCCCACGTACTCGGACAGTGCCTTGGGGCGCAGCGCGCGCTCTAGCGCCTCCTCCTGCGGCGAGGCGGGGTCGGCGGCGATCAGGCGGTCGGTCTCAATGGCCATGCGCTATCTTACCCGCGGACTGCGACACGTCGGCAAAGAAAACGAGGTAATGCGTGGTGCTGCCGGCGCTGTCCCGGATCGCCGAAATATTGCGCCACTCGCGATAGATGCTGGCGTCCTTGCGACGGCACCAGGAGGTGCCCGTCCAGTAACCCTGGCGCTCCAGTGCTGCGCGGATCTCGCCATAGAACTCGGGAGGCTGCAGAGCGGTGCGAAACGCGTCTTCGGGCTTTCCGCACACGTCCTCTTCGCCATATCCCGTCAGCATTGTGAATGCCCGGTTGATCGAAATCACCGTGCCGTCGGCGGCGACGATCATCATCGCCTCGCTCATGTTCTCGAACACGTTCGCCTGCACGGCGAGCTTCTTGTCGCGCTGGCGCAATTCGGTGATATCGGTCGACACAATCACGGTTCTCGCAACGCCCGCATGCGCAAAGGATTTGGCCGTCGCCTGAAACTCGTGCGCCGTGCCGTCGGCGGCGCCAAGGCGATAGTAAAATTGCTGCGGTTTGCCGGTCTGTACCGCGCTGTCGAGCGCGGCGCGCGCCGTGCCCCGATCCTCCGCGTGCACATGTGCCAGCGCATCCACGCCGATTTCGAGGGCCTCCCGCGGCAGCAGGCGCAGATAGGCGGGATTCGTGTATACCCAGCGCCCGGCCTCATCCAGCATGGCGATCAGGTCCGCCGCATTTTCGGTGATGATGCGGTAATGTTCCTCGCTTTCGCGCAGCGCGTTTCTCGTGTCGCGCAATTTGCGGTTCTGGATAAACACGATATTGCCCAGACCGATTACATAGATGGACAAGCCGACGAGGCACAGCGCGGCGGCCGCAAGATCGGTCTGCGGCGAAAATCTGAAGCCCGCGGCAAGGCCCCAGGCAAGCGCGCCTGAAGAAAAGGCGAGCAGCGCGCCCAGGGCCCCGCGCCCGCCACGGTTGATCGCGTTGTTGAGCGAGGTCCCGAGAAACAGCGTAAACGCGATCCACACCGGGAACTGCAGCGCCGCCGCCCAGATCCCGACCAGCAGCGAATCGAGCAACAAATTGCCTTGTTCGGCCTTGAGCGAGTTCGCAGCCCGCCGCGCGCGCCAGAACAGCAGATGCGGATAGACCAGGAACTGCAGCGCGAGCAGCGCCCAGGCCACCTCGCCATAGCCCCGCCCGCGCATATGCAGGCCGATGGCGACGAACAGCGCGGCGTAAGCGCTGGCCCGGACCTGGTAATAGATCCTTACGAGCCGGTGGTACTTCGCGGGCAAGCTCAGCTCCGGGCCAGCGACTTCAGCGCCTGGCGGATGCCGTCGGACACGCCCAGACCCCCGGGCAACAGCTTGAGCGCGTGCCGCGCCTCTTTCTCGTTGTAGCCGAGCGCGAGCAGCGCATGGAGCACGTCGTCCGATGCCGGCGCGGCGCGGTTGACGGCCACGCCCGCGACGAGTTCGGCGCCGAGCTTGTCCTTCAATTCGAGCAGCAGGCGCTCGGCGGTTTTCTTGCCTATGCCGGGGACCTTGGTCAGCCGCCCGGCGTCCTGCGTCGCCACCGCCTGCACCAGCTCGGCGACGCTCATGCCGGAGAGCAGCGACAGGGCGGTGCGCGCGCCGACGCCGCTGATTTTCAGCAGCTGGCGAAACGCCTTGCGCTCGGACTCGCTGGCAAAACCGTAGAGCAGGTGCGCGTCTTCGCGCACGACCAGGTGGGTATACAGCGTCACCCGCTCGCCCACGTCGGGCAGGCTGTAAAAGGTGCTCATGGGCACATCGACCTCGTAGCCCACACCCTGCACCTCCAGCATCAGCTGCGGCGGGGTCTTTTCCAGCAGTACTCCGCTCAAGCGCCCGATCATATGAGGCGACCTCTCTTTACGCGGTAACCCGCCGTCGCGATCGACCCTAATCCCTGCCCGCCGTGCGCATGACAGATGGCGCAGGCAAGCGCATCGGCTGCGTCCGCGCCGGGATTGCCCGGCAGGCGCAGCAGGCGCCGCACCATTTCCTGCACCTGACCCTTGTTCGCATGTCCGTTTCCCACCACCGCCTGCTTCACCTGCAAGGCAGTGTATTCGGCCACCGGCAGGTTCTCCAGGACCGCGGCGCAGATGGCAGTGCCGCGCGCCTGCCCCAGGAGCAGCGTCGATTGCGGATTGACGTTGACGAACACCTTTTCCACCGCGACCTGTTGCGGCTGATGCTGTTGGATCACTTCGCGCAGGCCCTCCAGTATGGTCTTGAGCCTCCCCGGCAGATCCGATTCTGGCGCCTTGACGCAGCCGCTCGTGACATATGCGAGCTTGCTGCCGTTCTTGCGGATGATACCGAATCCGGTGATGCGCAGGCCGGGGTCGATGCCGAGTATCGTCAGGGTGGTTTCGGCCATCGGCTGATTATAGCCTTGCGCCTACTCGTCGATCATCGCCGTAGTATAGACATCCTGCACATCGTCGAGCGCCTCCAGCGCATCGAGCAGCTTTTGCATGCGCAGCGCATCCTCCCCGCTGATGACGGTTTCGCTCAGAGGCTTCATCGTGACCTCGGCCAGTTCGGGCTTCAGTCCCGCCTTTTCCAGGCCTTGCTTCACCGTGGAAAAGTCGTTGTACGCGCAAATCACTTCGACCGAGCCGTCTTCGTTGGTGAGCACGTCCTCGGCACCCGCCTCCAGCGCCGCTTCCATCACCTGGTCCTCGCTCGTGCCCGGGGCGAAAACGAACTGGCCGCAGTGCTTGAACATGAAGGCCACCGAGCCGTCGGTGCCGAGGTTGCCGCCATGCTTGACGAAGGCGTGGCGCACGTCGGCCACGGTGCGCGTGCGGTTGTCGGTGAGGCAATCGACCATCACCGCCGCACCGGCGATGCCGTAGCCCTCGTAGCGCACCTCCTCGTAGTTGGCGCCTTCGAGCGCGCCGGCACCGCGCTTGGCTGCGCTCTCGATATTGTCCTTGGACATGTTCACGTCGCGCGCCTTCTCCATCGCGAGGCGCAGGCGCGGATTCATGCTGGGATCGGCACCGCCCATGCGCGCGGCCACCGTGATCTCCCGGATCAGGCGCGTGAAAACCTTGCCCTTCTTGGCGTCCGTGACCGCTTTTTTGTGCTTGATGTTGGCCCACTTGGAATGTCCCGCCATGATTACTGCCTCGATTTCTTCCGGAAGTTTATAATTTTAGCATTGCGCCTGCGCCCGCGGTCCTCGATCAACCGAGAATCTCCATGACCGAACCCCTGATCGTCGCCGGATCCGGCAAGACCGGATTCGCGCCCTTGCTCCCCCGATCCCCTTGGGCGATTGGCCGCGGCGCTAGGTGAGTTCGCCATCCTATCGCGCCTGGGGCATCGGCCTCGCGCTGGTCGGGGTCCTTGCCTTCTCGGTACGGCCGATCCTGATCAAGCTCGCCTACGCCTATGTCACCGATCCGATCACGCTGATCGCACTGCGCATGGTGTTCTCTCTGCCGTTCTTCGTCGTCATGGCTTTCTGGTCGCGGCGCGACAGCGCGCGCAAGCCGCTCACGCGCCGCGACTGGCAGGCGGTCCTGTTCCTCGGTTTTCTCGGCTATTACCTCGCGAGCTTCCTCGATTTTCTCGGGCTGCAATACATCTCGGCGGGACTGGGGCGACTGGTGCTGTTCCTGTATCCCACCATCACGGTGCTGCTGTCGGCGCTGTTCCTGCGCAAGTACGTGAGCCGGCGCGACACCGTCGCCATGGTGATATCCTACGCCGGCCTGGCGCTGGTGCTGTCGCAGGGCTTCGCCGGGGAAAACCGCAATCTGATGCTCGGGGCGCTGCTCGTGTTCGGCAGCGCCCTGTGCTATGCGGGCTACCTGGTCAGCAGCAGCCAGGTGGTGATGCGCATCGGCTCGGTGCGCTTCACCGCCTACGCCACCAGCGTGGCGAGCCTGCTGTGCATCCTGCAGTTCCTGCTGCTGCGCCCGCTGTCGGCGCTGCAGCTGCCGCCGCAGGTGTACGGCCTGGCGATTGCGATGGCGCTGGGCTGCACCGTATTGCCGGTGTTCGTGACCTCGGAAGCCTTGCGGCGCATCGGCGCCAACCAGGTGGCGATCATCGGCGCCGCCGGGCCGGTGACGACGATATTTCTCGGCTGGCTCGGGCTGGAGGAGAAAATGACCCTGCTGCAGATTGCCGGAGCGGTTCTGGTGCTGGTCGGGGTGATGCTGGTGACAATCAAACCCAAGAAATGAACCAAGGAGATTAGAGATGGATATGGGAATTCGCGGCAAGACCGCGCTGGTATGCGCTTCGAGCAAAGGACTGGGACGCGGCTGCGCCTTTTCGCTGGCGCGAGAGGGCGTGAACCTCGTCATCACCGCGCGCGGCAAGGAGGCGCTGGAGAAGACTGCGGAGGAGATCCGCGCCGCCACCGGCGTCAAAGTGACGACGGTGGCCTGCGACATCACCACCGAAGCCGGACGCAAGCTGGCGCTGGCCGCCTGCCCCAACCCGGACATCCTGGTCAACAACGCCGGCGGGCCGCCACCGGGAGATTTCCGCAACTGGAACCGCGACACCTGGATCGCGGCGCTCGACGCCAACATGCTTACCCCGATCGAACTGATCAAGGCTACGGTGGACGGCATGATCGCGCGCAAATTCGGCCGCATCGTCAACATCACGTCCAGTTCTGTGAAGGCGCCGATCGAAGTCCTCGGTCTCTCGAACGGCGCGCGCTCCGGCCTCACCGGCTTCGTCGCGGGCATCGCGCGCAAGACGGTGGCGCACAACGTCACCATCAACAACCTGCTGCCCGGCGCATTCGACACCGACCGCATCCGCACTACCCTGGCCGCACAGGCCAAGAACCGCGGCGTCGACATCGAAGTGGTGCGCAAGGAACGCATGGCGACATGCCCGGCCGGCCGCTTCGGCGACCCGGCGGAGTTCGGCGATGCCTGCGCCTATCTGTGCAGCGCACAGGCCAGCTATGTCACCGGCCAGAATTTCCTCATCGACGGCGGCGCCTACCCGGGCACGTACTGATCGCGCACAGGGTTCAGTACCTTGAAAGACCTGTTCGCGCGGCCGGCCGGCGCCAGGGGCGCGCCCAGGCGCGTGCTCAACGTCGGCGGCGGCAGCAAGGGGGTGGAGTTGCCGCCGCATTTCCAGGGCTGGGAGCAGCTGTTGCTCGACATCGATCCGCGCGTGGGCGCGGATCTGGTGTGCGATGCGCGGGCGCTGCGCGAGACCGCCGAGGCGGACACGTTCGAAGCCGTCTACTGCTCGCACAACCTCGAGCACTATTACCGGCACGACGTCGACCGCGTGCTGCGGGGTTTCCTGCATGCGCTCAAGGCCGCAGGCTACGCCGAGATCCGGGTGCCGGACATAGGCGAGCTGATCAAGCTGCTCGCCAGGAGCGATCTCGACATCGAACAGGAAATCTACAAAGCCAACATCGGCGCGATCACCGCGCACGACATGATCTACGGCTACGCGCCGGAGATCGAGGCCAGCGGCCAGGATTTCTACGCGCACAAGACCGGGTTCAGCCGCGATTCGCTGCTGCGCGCGCTGCGCTCGAACGGCTTTCGCGAAATCTATTTCGCACCGCCGCTGGCGCTGCTGGAACTGCACGTGTTCGCATTCAAAACCGCGGCCGATGACGCGCAGCGCGCCGAACTGGCCCTGGGCGAACCAGTCAAGCTGGAGGCGCGGCACGAGGCCACGCTGCCGGCCCGCCGCGCAGTGCACGGCAGCGGCATCGAGGCGGATCCGGTCGAGGCCTTGTATCAGCGCGCTGCCGCCGCCTTCGGCGCAGACCGCTGGGAGGAGGCCGCGGCGATCACCGAGCAGGCGCTGGCGCTGGAGCCTGGCTTGCCTGCGCTGCACTACCTGCTCGGCTGCTGCCACCTGGCGCAGGAGCGACACGCCGCGGCGCTGCAGTCGTTCGCAAGCTGCCTTGCGCTGCGGCCGAAGTACCCGCTGTCCGCGGAAGCCCGCGCGCGCCAGGCGCTGTGCCGTGCGCGCATCGATATTGTGAACGGAAAGAAAGCTGCGCTCGAGCCGCTGGCGCCCGAGCAAGTCAGGGCGGTTTCGGTGTTGATGTGCAGCGCCAGCACAGAGCGCTCCGCTGCGGCCGCCGCGATGTATCACCATTTGCTCGCGGGCTTGCAGCACGAGATCATCGTCATCGGCGACG
>JAKAIH010000035.1 GCA_021825225.1 Pseudomonadota bacterium | reverse complement strand
GGTTCCGGCCTTCCGAATCGATTTGGTAACCACCGTTGCGGCGTAGATGACGACGCGATCGGCTATATCCAAGTGTCCCACTATAGAGGCGGCACCACCGATCATGCAGTGCTTGCCTATGCGCGTACTGCCGGCAATGCCGGTACAACCGGCAATTGCCGTATGCGCGCCGATGCGCACGTTGCGCCCGATCTGGATCAGATTGTCGAGTTTGACCCCGTCCTCCACCACCGTATCGTCCAGCGCTCCCCTGTCTATGCAGGTGTTGGCACCGATCTCGACATCGTCTCCGATCAGCACGCGCCCGATCTGCGGGATCTTGCGCCAGCTGCCCTTTTCCAGCGCGATACCGAATCCATCGGCACCTATTACCGCCCCCGCATGCACCAGCACGCGCTGCCCCAGACGGCACGCGGCGTAGATTATCACGCAAGCATGCAGATGGCTCCCGGCGCCGATCTCGACTCCGTCGCCGAGGTAGCACCCGGCGCCAATCACTACACCCCTGCCCAGCTTCACTCCGCGGCCGATATAGGCTCCGGCGCCGACGCTGGCGCTTAGCGGAAGTCGCGTACCGCGTTCGACGACCGCGCTGCGGTGCACGCCGGGAGTGCTTTCCTGCGGCGGATTGAGCAGCGACGATACTTTCGCGAAATACAGGTAAGGATCATCGCAGACGATACGCGGCAACCGGGTGAGACCGTTGTCGGCTCGCGCAAGAATCACAGCGCCAGCGCGCGTCGCGGCAAGCTGTTTGCGATATTTGCCGTGGGCGAGAAAGCCGATGTCCTGGGGACCGGCATTCTCGAGCGTCGCAACCTGACTGACCTGCGTCTGCGCGTCGCCGATGATCTCCCCACCAAAGCGTTCGACGATCTGGGCCAGGCGGTATTTCTTGGCCTTAGCCATCGGCGCGGCTATTTCGCTGCCGGCTTGTCTTCCAGTGCCTTGATCACTTTGTCGGTGATGTCGATGCGCGGACTGGCGTAGACCGCCTCCTGGAAGATGATGTCGTATTTCTCCGACTCGGCGATGGCCTTGATGGTGCGGTTGGCGCGCTCGAGCACAGCGGCGAGTTCCTCGTTGCGCCGCTGGTTGAGATCCTCGCGGAACTCGCGCTGCTTGCGCTGGAAATCCTTGTTCAGTTCGCCGAACTCGCGCTCCTTGTTGCGGCGCTCGGTTTCGCTCATGGTGACCGAGTTCTTCTCCAGATTTTCCTGCAGCTTGCGGATCTGCTCGGCCATCTTCTGCATGTCCTGATCGCGCTTGGCGAACTCCTGCTCGATCTTCTTCTGCGCGCGTACGGCGGGTGCCGCGTCGCGGAACACCCTTTCGGTATTGACGAACCCGATCTTAAGGTCGGCCGCGGCAGCGCTGCTGCCGATCAATGCAATCAATGCGACGAATGCTAGCTTCTTCAACCTGATCTCCTCAAGCCCTAAAAGACCTGCCCGAACTGGAACTGCATGTGCTGTATCTTATCCCCCGGCTTGGCATTAAGCGGTTTGCCGTAACTCAGCCGCAGCGGACCCAGCGGAGAATTCCAGATGAACGCCAAGCCGGCGGAGTAGCGCAACTCGGACAAGCGGATTTTTTCGTCCGCGCCGTACACCTGACCGCCGTCGAAAAATACGCTCAGGCGCATGGAACGGTCGACGCCGCTGCCTGGCATCGGAAACAGCACCTCGGCGTTTCCGACCAGGCGCTTGTTGCCGCCGAGGATGGAATCAAGGGAATCGCGCGGTCCAAGGGAGTACGAGTCATAACCGCGCACCGAGGTGACGCCGCCCGCGTAATAGTTCTTGTAGAACGGCAGCGGCTTTCCGCCGAAGCCGTCGGCCGCTCCGATCTCGCCGTTGAGAAACAGCGTATAGGTGCTCGACAGCGGGCGATACCACTGCACCTGCTCGGTCAGCTTGTAATATTTCAGCGTGCCCCCGGGGAGTCCGGTCTCAAGGTTGGCGCGGATCAGGGTACCCTTGGTCGGCGTCAGCGCGTTGTCACGCTGATCGCGCACCCAGCCGATGTTTGCCGGAATGGCGGTGTTGTTGCTGCCGAACACCTTGACGAAATTCTGGTACTGCAGCGGGCTGGTGGCATCGACGCCCAGCTGGGTAGCCTCGGCGCCGAGTCCGAAACCGAGGTTGTCCACCTCGGTCAGCGGATAGCCGAAGCGTACGCCGCCGCCGATGGTGCTGGTGGTGTAATAGCCCAAGCCCAGCAGGGACGCGTCGGTGCGGCGGTCGTAGATGTCGAAGCCACGGCTCACACCGTCCACGGTGTAATAGGGATCGGTATAGCTGAGACTGATGTTGCGATTGATCTTGCTCGTGCTGAGATTCGCGGCAACGCGCTTGCCGCTGCCGAATATGTTGTCCTGCGTGATCGAACCGCTCAATATCAGTTTCTCTGTCGAGGAAAAACCGGCACCGACGGTGATCGCGCCGGTGGGTTTTTCCTTGACCTTGAAATCGACGTCCACCTGATCCGAGGTGCCGGGCACAGCCGGCGTCTCGACCTCGACATCGGTGAAATACCCCAGACGATCCAGACGCAGCTTGGATTTCTGGATCTTGTCCGCGTCGTAGTAACCGCCCTCGAGTTGCCGCATCTCGCGCCGGATCACCTCGTCGCGGCTGCGGTTGTTGCCGGAAATGTTGATGCGGCGCACATACACGCGGCGCCCCGGATCGATCATGATGGTCAAGGCGACGCGCTTCGCCGCCTTGTCCAGTTCGGGCACCGCGTTGGCGTTGGCGAATGCATAGCCCTCATTGCCCAGCCGCTCAGTGATTTTCTTGGTGCTCTCGGCGAGCTTTTCGCGCGAGAAAGTCTCGCCCGGCTTCAACTGGATCAGGGCGCGCAATTCACTTTCCGGCAGCAACAGATCCCCGCCGAGCTTGACATCGGATACCGTGTATTTTTCACCCTCGGTGATGTTGATGGTGATGTAAATGTCTTTCTTGTCCGGCGTGATCGACACCTGCGTCGAATCGATGGCGAACTCGAGATAGCCGTGGTTCAGGTAGAAGGAACGCAGGGTCTCCAGGTCGCCCGACAGTTTCTGCTTCGAATATTGGTCGTTCTTGGTGTACCAGGTAAGCCAGCCCGGCGGCTGCAGCACGAATTGCTGCAGCAGGTCTTTCTCCTTGAACGCCTTGTTGCCGATGATGTTGATTTCGCGGATCTTGGTCACATCGCCTTCGTTGATCGAAAAGCTGATGCCCACGCGATTGCGCTCGAGCGGGGTGACGGTGGTGACCACGCTCGCGCCGTAGCGTCCGCGCGCAAGATACTGGCGCTTGATCTCCTGCTCAGCCTGATCGAGCAGCGCCTTGTCGAAGGACCGCCCCTCCGCCAGCCCGATTTCGCGCAGCCCCTTGCGCAAGGCGTCCTTGTCGAATTCCTTGTTGCCGATGAAGTCGATCTGGGATACGGCCGGGCGCTCCTCGACCATCACGATCAGCACATCGCGTTGCACTTCCAGGCGCACGTCCTTGAAGAACCCGGTCGCGAACAAGGCCTTGATCGCCGCAGCCGCCTTGTCCTCGGTCATGGTTTCGCCCACCTTGACCGGGAGATAACTGAATACCGTGCCGGCCTCGATGCGCTGGATGCCTTCGACGCGAATGTCGCGCACCACGAAGGGGTCGAATGCGTGCGCCATGCCTGTCCACAGGCAGATGAATGCCGCGAGGAGGTATCTGCTCATGTTTACGTTCAGCCGGAGATCAAGCGGTTAATATCGTTATAGAAGGCAAACGCCATCAGAACCAGCAACAGGGTCAAGCCGAGCTTCTGCCCGATTTCCATGATCCGGTCCGATACCGGGCTGCCCTTGAAAATTTCGATCGTATAATACATCAAATGCCCCCCATCCAATAAGGGAATCGGCAGCAGATTGAGCACCCCGAGGCTGATGCTGATCAGCGCCAGAAAGCTCAGGTACGAAGCCAGTCCGAGTTGCGCCGATTGTCCGGCGTAGTCAGCGATGGTGACCGGGCCGCTGAGATTTTTCCATGACACCTGCCCGATCAGCATTCGTCCCAGCATTTTGAGACTGAACACGGACGTGTCCCAGGTTTTCTGCGCCGCACGTGCCAGGGCGCCGGCCGCACCGTAGCGCACCACGGTAACGAGTTCGTCCAGTTCGCGCCGGTCGAGCCGCGCTGCCGCCCCGATGCGCCCCACAGTCGCGCCGTCCTGCTGCACCGTTTCCGGAACGAGTGTCAGTTCATGTCTTTCGTTTCCGCGCCGGTAACTCAGGCGCAGTTCGCTCCCGGGATGGCTGCGCACCGCCCGCACCAGGTCGTTCCACGAGACGATCGGCTTGCCGTCGGCGGCGAGGATTTGATCCCCGGTTTGCAGCCCCGCCCGCTGCGCCACGCTGCCGGCGACGATTTCGCCTATCACCGGTTTGATCTCCGGCCGATAGAGCTTCAGGCCAAGCAGCGCGAGAGTGTCGCCTTCAAGCTGTTCCTCATCGAAGGACGACATGTCGAGCGTGCGCCAGTTGAGCTGGTTGTTCCGGTTGAGCACCTCTACTTTCACCGGCCTGCGTTCCAGCGCGAGTTGCAGCATGCGCCAGCGCACGTCCTGCCAGGATGCAACCGGCTCGCCGTTGACGGCGCGTATGGTCTCCCCTGCCTCGAAGCCGGCGCTGGCCGCCGGCGTGTGCGGCGGCGGTGCCGCGACTATCGGCCGGGCTTCCTGCACGCCGTGCATGAACAGCAGCCAGTACAAGAGGATCGCGAACAGAAAGTTGGCGATCGGCCCGGCGACGACCACGGCGCAGCGCCGCCACACGCTCTGCCGGTTGAAGGCACGGCCGAGTTCCGCCTGCGGCACTTCGCCCTCGCGCTCATCCAGCATCTTGACGTAACCGCCCAGCGGCACCGCGGCCACCACCCATTCCGTCTGATCGCGTCCGAAGCGCCGCGCCCATAAAGGCATGCCGAAGCCGATCGAGAAGCGCAGCACCTTGATGCCGCAAAGCCGCGCGACGAGGTAATGGCCGTACTCGTGCACGACGACCAACGCTCCCAGGGCGAGCACGAATGCGATGACGGTATGCAGCACGCTCATGGTTAGTCCGCCATCGCCTCGACTTGCAGCGCCGCCTGGCGGCGCGCTGCGGCATCGGCACCGAGCACATCATCCAGGTTTGCCAGGGGGCGCGGGCGCAATTCGTCCATCACCGCTTCGATCACTGCGGTGATCGCCAGAAACGGCAGACGCCGCTCCAGAAAGGCGGCCACGGCAATCTCGTTCGCCGCGTTCAGCGTCGCCGGGCTGGTCCCGCCTTCCTTCAACGCGCGATACCCCAACCGCAGCGCCGGGAAGCGCGCAAAATCCGGCGCCGCGAAATCGAGCCGGCCGATGCGGAACAGATCGAGCGCGCCCACGCCCGCCTCGATCCGTCCGGGGTAGGCGAGCGCATGCGCGATCGGCGTGCGCATGTCGGGGTTGCCCAGCTGTGCGATGACCGAGCCGTCGGCGTATTCCACCATGGAATGCACCACGCTCTGCGGATGAACCACCACCTCAATCTGTTCGGGGGCCGCGCCGAACAGCCAGTGTGCCTCGATGATTTCTAGCGCCTTGTTCATCATGGTCGCCGAATCCACCGATATCTTGCGCCCCATGACCCAGTTCGGATGGGCGCAGGCTTCGTCCGGTGTCACGTGCTGCAATTGCTCCAGGGTCGCCTCGCGGAACGGCCCACCAGAGGCGGTCAGCAGCACGCGCCGTACGCCATGGCCGTCCAGCTTGCCCGAGAAGGTATCGGGCAGGCACTGGAACACGGCGTTGTGCTCGCTGTCTATGGGCAGCAGCGTCGCATGATGCGCGCGCACCGCCTCCATGAAAATCGGCCCCGCCATGACCAGCGCTTCCTTATTGGCGAGCAACAGCTTTTTGCCGGCGCGTGCCGCCGCCAGCGTGGGAACGAGGCCGGCGGCGCCGACGATGGCCGCCATGACGCAGTCGGTTTCCGCATGTGCAGCGATGCGCTCCAGTCCCTGCGGACCGACGAGGATTTCGGTGACTCCAGGGCTAAGGCGTCGGCCCAGCGCCTCGGCCTGAGCGGTCTGCGCCACCACGGCGTAGCGCGGCTGATGGCGCTGGCACAGTTCCGCCAGTTCATCCATGCGCTCGTTCGCGCTCAGCGCAAATATGCGAAAGCGCTGCGGATGGCGCACCGCCACATCCAGAGTGCTGCGTCCGATGGAACCGGTCGCCCCGAGAATGCACAGATTCTGCGGCCGGCTCATAGCAGGTAGGCCAATGCCGCCAGCGGCAGCACAGCGGTGAGAGCGTCGATGCGATCCAGCACTCCGCCATGTCCGGGCAGCAGGCTGCCGCTGTCCTTCACACCGGCGCGGCGCTTCACCGCGGACTCGAACAAATCGCCGTAGATGCCGATTGCGGCGAGCAGCCACAGGAACAACAGCATGCCGAAAGCTCCAAAGCGCATGGACTGCAGCACCGGCGGGAAATACGGCTGCCATGCATAACTCCACAATACCGCATAGGCACTTACCGCGAGCACTGCCCCGGCGACTCCTTCCCAGGTCTTGCCCGGACTGATGGACGGCGCGAGCTTGCGCCGTCCAAATCGGCGTCCGGCGAAATAGGCTGCACTGTCCGAAATCCAAGCGACCGACATCAATAACAACAGCAGCAAAGGTCCGTGGCTGCGCAATTCGACCAGCGCAAGCCAGGTCGGCACCAGCACCACGATGCCGGTCAGCGCGGCCAGCCAGCGCGACCGCGGCAGCCACGAACGCCATAGCCACAGCGGCACGATGATGACCCAGAACACGCTGGCGCCAAGGTAGGCGGCGCTTTGCACTCCGAGCCGGCCGTTCGGTGCGCCGCCGTGCATCAGCATAAACAAGGCGGCGCACACGGCGGCTACGACGATGACATACAGGCCACAAGCGGCCTGCCTGAGCTTGATCAGTTTGCCCCATTCCCACGCTGCCGGAATCACCAGCAGGCCGGCAAATGCGGCCCAGGCGCGGGCCGGAAGCCAGAACAATGCCGCCAGGAACAAGACCAACAGCACCAGCGCCGTTATCACCCGCGTCCTGAGCACCTGTCAAT
The DNA here is from genome assembly GCA_021825225.1 of Pseudomonadota bacterium. Classification (GTDB taxonomy): domain Bacteria; phylum Pseudomonadota; class Gammaproteobacteria; order Burkholderiales; family SG8-39; genus 2-12-FULL-64-23. The sequence goes on along the minus strand of JAKAIH010000035.1, from coordinate 3,976 downwards.
GCTCCCGGCCGGCTCGCACAGTCAGGCGAGCTCCGTCTTTGGGGGAGGCGCCGCAGTTTCGGCTATCAGCTGCTCGCTGGTGCGGCCGAAGCGCCGCTCGCGCCGTTGATAGGATGCGATCGCCTGATCCAGCGCGGACGCGTCGAAGTCCGGCCAAAGCGTATCGGTAAAATAGAACTCGCTGTAGGCCAGCTGCCACAGAAGGAAGTTGCTGATACGCTGTTCGCCGCCGGTGCGGATGAACAAGTCTGGTTCGGGCGCGTAAGCCATGGCAAGGCAGCCGCCGAGCTGTTCTTCGGTGAATGCGCCGTGCTGTTCCGGCCTGGATTCGATCAGGCGCTGCATCGCCTGCAGCAAGTCCCAGCGCCCGCCGTAATTCGCCGCAATGGTGAGTGTCATCTTGTCATTGGCCACAGTCAGCTTTTCGGCGCGCTCGACCAGATCGGTGATTTTTTTCCCGAATGGCGCCAGGTCGCCCACTATGCGCAAGCGTATGCCGTTGCGGTGCAGTTTTTCAGCTTCCCGCTCAAGCGCCATGACGAACAGACCTTTGAGCATCGACACTTCTTCCGCCGGCCTGCGCCAGTTCTCGGAACTGAACGCGAACAGAGTCAGGTATTCGACGCCGCGCGCCACGCAGGCTTTGACCACCTCGCGCACGACCTCCACGCCGCGCTTATGCCCGGCGGCGCGCGGCAGCATGCGCTGCTTGGCCCAGCGCCCATTGCCATCCATGATTATTGCAATATGGCGCGGGACTGCACTCACCTGCGGAATATTGCGCGTCGAGCTGGAAAAGGAAGGCATGGGCGTGTCGGTTCCGATGGCATCCGCTTCAGACTGCCATCAGGTCGGCTTCCTTGGCGGCAAGTACCTTGTCGATCTCGGCGATGAACCTGTCGGTGAGCTTCTGCACTTCGTCCTGAGCCCGCCGCTCGTCGTCCTCTGAGACCTCTTTCTGTTTAAGCAGTTCCTTGAGGTGATGGTTGGCGTCACGCCGCAGATTCCTCACCGCGATCTTGGCGTTCTCGGCCTCGCCCTTGACTACTTTGATCAAGTCGCGCCGGCGCTCCTCGGTCAGCGCCGGCATCGGCACCCGGATCAGATCTCCCTGCGTCGCAGGATTGAGACCCAGATCGGACTCGCGGATCGCTTTTTCGATGACCGCACCCATCTTTTTTTCCCAGGGTGAAATGCCGATGGTGCGCGCGTCGAGCAAGGTCACGTTGGCGACCTGATTGAGCGGCATCTGCGAGCCATAGTAATCGACCGTGATATGGTCGAGGATACCGGTGTGCGCGCGTCCTGTCCGTACCTTCCCCAGATCGGTCTTCAGCGCCTCGAGCGACTTCTGCATTTTCTGCTCGGTAGTCTTTTTGACATCAGCGATCATGCTCATCCCCTCTTGCTCAACTATGTACCAGCGTTCCCTCGTCCTCGCCCATCACCACCCGTTTCAGCGCACCCGGCTTGAAGATGCTGAACACATTGATCGGCAGCTTCTGGTCGCGGCACAGGGTCAGGGCAGTCGCGTCCATCACCTTGAGGTTCCGGTTGATTGCCTCGTCGAAGCTGACCCTGGCGTAGCGCTGCGCCTGCGGGTCGGTCTTGGGATCGGAACTGTAGACACCGTCCACCTTGGTCGCCTTGAGCACGATATCACAGCCCATCTCGGTGCCGCGCAGCGCCGCCGCGGTGTCGGTGGTGAAAAACGGATTGCCCGTGCCGGCGGCGAAAATGACGATCTTGCCCTCTTCCAGGTAGCGCATCGCCTTGCCGCGGATGTAGGGTTCGACTACCTGCTCGATATTGAGCGCCGACTGCACCCGGCCGTTCAGGCCGCCGCGGCGCATCGCGTCCTGCAGTGCGAGCGCATTCATCACGGTGGCCAGCATGCCCATGTAATCGGCGGTGGCGCGATCCATTCCCGTGGCTGCGGGGGCGACGCCGCGGAAAATGTTGCCGCCCCCGATGACCACCGCGATCTCCAGGCCCATGGCCGCGATGACGGCGATCTCGGCGACGATGCGGTCTATCGTCGCCCGATTGATGCCGTATGCATCCTCGCCCATGAGGGCCTCGCCCGAAAGCTTGAGCAGGATGCGCTTATAGGCTGGCGCTGCGGGCACGGCGCTCAAGCTGCCGCAGCTTTGGCCTGCGCCGCGACCTCGGCGGCGAAATCGCTGGCTTTCTTCTCGATACCCTCGCCCACGACGAAATACTGGTAGCTGAGCAATTTGGCTTTCCTTGCGGCAAGCATCTTCTCCACCGTCAGCTTGTCGTCCTTGATAAAAGGCTGGCCGAGCAGGGTAATTTCACCGAGAAACTTGTTGAGACCGCCTTCGACCATTTTTTCGGCGATATTGGCCGGTTTGCCCGATTCGCGCGCCCGCGCGGCGAGCACCTCGCGCTCGCGCGCGAGCAGTTCCGGAGCAACCTGGTCGCGCGACATGAACTGCGGCTTGGCAAATGCGATGTGCATGGCGAGATCCTTGCCGACTTCATCGTCGCCCTCGAACTCGACCAGCACGCCGATCTTGACGCCGTGCAGGTACTGGGCGAGCTTGGCTGCAGTATGCACCCGGTGAAAGCGGCGGATGCTCAGATTTTCGCCGATCTTCTGCACCAGGGCCTGGCGCTTGGCCTCGACCGTGGCGTCCCCCGCGCGCAGCGCAGCGAGCGCGGCCACGTCGGAGGGATTGTGTTCGCCGACCAGCTGCGCCAGTTCCGACGCGAACGCGAGAAAATCCGTGTTCTTGGCGACGAAGTCGGTTTCGCAGTTGACTTCGACCAGGGAGGCGGATCTTCCGTCGGTGGAAAGATAGGCGCCGATCACGCCCTCGGCGGCAATGCGCCCGGCCGCTTTGCTCGCTTTGGCGCCGCTCTTGACGCGCAACAAATCCTCGGCCGCCTTCAGGTCGCCGGCGGTCTCGACCAGTGCCTTCTTGCACTCCATCATGCCAAGACCGGTGGTTTCGCGCAGCTCCTTTACCAGGGCCGCGGTGATTTCTGCCATTTTTTGCTCCTCGTAGTTCAAAAAAAGGGGCTTGCGCCCCTTTTGCATGCCGCAGGCGGCGCGCTTCAGCCGGCCGATTCTTCCTGCGCTTCCAATTCCACGAACTCGTCGGCGCCGGCGCCAGAAACGATCTCCTGCAAGGACATGTCGCGGCCTTCCAGGATCGCGTCGGCGACGCCGCGGGCATACAGGCGGATCGCGCGGCTGGAATCGTCGTTGCCCGGTATCACATGGGTAATGCCCTCGGGCGAGTGGTTGGTGTCGACCACGCCGATGATCGGTATGCCCAGTTTATTGGCCTCAACCACTGCGCCTTTCTGGTAACCGACGTCGATAATGAACAGCGCATCCGGCACGCCGGTGAGGTCCTTGATGCCGCCCAGGCTGCGTTCGAATTTCACCAGTTCGCGCTGGATTCCCAGTGCCTCTTTCTTCGGCAGTTTTTCCAGGCTGCCGTCCTGCACCATGGACTCCATTTCCTTCAGGCGCTTGATCGACTGCTTGACGGTCTTGAAGTTCGTCAGCATGCCGCCCAGCCAGCGATGGTCGACGTAAGGCGCGCCGCAGCGCATCGCCTCTTCCTTGATGATCTCGCGCGCCTGGCGCTTGGTGCCGACAAACAGGATGGTGCCTTTGTTCGAAGACAGTTTTTTCACGTATTTCATCGCCTCCTGGTACATGACCAGGGTCTTTTCCAGGTTGACGATGTGGATCTTGTTGCGATGGCCGAAAATATACGGTGCCATCTTCGGATTCCAGAAGCGGGTCTGGTGGCCGAAATGGACGCCGGCTTCCAGCATTTGACGCATGGTCGTAGACATTCAAACTTCTCCGTTTAGGGTTGGTCATCACCGCCCGGCTCGTTATAACCCCGCATGGGGCACCCTAAGAGCGGGCGGATTAAATTTAGCCAAGAATTTTGGCTAGCTGGTAAGTGTACCATGAAGGCCGAACTCTATT
>JAKAIH010000034.1 GCA_021825225.1 Pseudomonadota bacterium | reverse complement strand
CGAATCTGGTTTCCGCCAGCAGCAACAGCACCAGCAGGGCGAGCAGGCTCCAGGCTTTCCATTTGTCTTCCAGGCGCCAGTAGGGCGTTGCGACAGCCCAAAAGCGCTGCCATAGGTGATGTTCGACCTTGGTCATGTTTCCGCTTCGGCCCGGCGCCACCGATAGCAGCAGCGGCGGCTGCGTTCGTGTCCGGTTTTGATGGGCATGGCAATTTGCTATCGTTCGTCCTGGACCAGATCTGTATAGTTCATTCCAGGCCAATCGAATTTGAGCGCGCGCAATATTATTCGCGAAAGAATTGCAGCGATGGAAGTTACCGTCCTCCACGCAAAACCGGCGGCGGCGCCCTAGTTATGTCCACGGCAGGGACTGATCGCAATTACACTGCGCTTGCGCGCACGATCAAGGTCTGGGGGCGAGAACTCGGATTCCAGGCGGTGGGCATCGCCGAGGCCGACCTCGGCAGCGCCGAAGCCGGCCTCGCGCATTGGCTCGCCGCCGGTTTCCACGGCGAGATGGACTACATGGCAAGGCACGGCATGAAACGCGCGCGCCCGGCGGAACTGCATCCCGGGACGATCCGCGTGATCAGTGTGCGCATGAACTATCGGCCCGAGGCGGCCGAGTCCTGGTCTGTCATTCGCGCTCCGGAAAAGGCCTACATCGCGCGCTATGCCACCGGCCGCGATTATCACAAGCTCGTGCGCAGCCGGCTGGCGCAGCTCGCGCGGCGCATCGAACGCGAGATCGGCGCCTTCGGCCATCGCGTGTATACCGACTCGGCGCCGGTGCTGGAAGTGGAACTGGCCGCAAGAAGCGGCCTGGGCTGGCGCGGCAAGCACACGCTGCTGCTCGCGCGCGATGCCGGCTCGTATTTTTTTCTGGGCGAAATCTACACCGACCTGCCGCTGCCCGCCGATGCGCCGGTCAGGAATCACTGCGGCAGCTGCCGCAAATGCCTGGACATCTGCCCCACCGGCGCGATCGTCGCTCCCTACCGGGTCGATGCCCGGCGCTGTATTTCCTATCTCACCATCGAGCTCAAAGGTTCGATTCCGCGCGAACTGCGGCCGCTGATCGGCAATCGCGTCTACGGCTGCGACGACTGCCAGCTCGCCTGCCCCTGGAACCGCTACGCCGGAATGAGCGGCGAGCCGGATTTCCGCGTGCGCCATGGTCTGGACGATGTACAGTTGGCGGAATTGTTCGCCTGGAACGAAAGCGGCTTCCGCGAGCGCATGGCGGGCAGCGCCATTCTCCGCATCGGCTACGAGCGCTGGTCGCGCAATCTTGCCGTGGGCCTGGGCAATGCGCCGAGCAGCGCAGCCGTGGTCGCCGCACTGAGATCGCGCGCGGACGATCCATCGGCACTGGTGCGCGAGCATGTCGCCTGGGCCTTGCAGCGCCACGGCATTTGATAGAATCGACCGATTCGATTAAGGTCGCACCATGCGCCTGCACCAACTCAAGCTCGACTTCATTCCCGAACAGGACCGGCTGCTGCTGCGCGTGAGCACCGACAACCGGATCGAAGTGCGCCTGTGGCTGACGCGGCGCGCGACGCGCCTGTTGTGGCCGCTGCTGCTGCAGATGCTGCGCTCCTCGCCTGAAGTCGCGCTGCAGAGCAACCCGCAGGCGCGCGACGCCCTGTTGGGCATGCAGCACGAGCAGGCGCTCGGCCGAGCCAATTTCGCCGATCCCTTCGAGGAAGCGCCGCGCGAAATGCCGCTCGGCGAGGAGCCGATATTGGTGGTAAACATCCAGGCGAGCAGAAACGAGCGCGGCGATCAGGTGCTCGGACTGCTGCCGCAGCAGGGCCAGGGCCTGCACCTGACCCTGGACAATACGCTGCTGCACTCGCTGTGCAAACTGCTGCAGAATGCCGTGGCCAAGTCCGACTGGGACATCGAGCTGGTGCTGCCGACCCTGCTGGCGCAGACGGTTGCCGACGACGCAGCTGCGCCGAAGACCCTCAACTAGTCGCCCAGCATCTCCAGCTCGGCCTGCAGCGCCAGCCATTCTTCTTCCGCCTTGGTCAATTCAGCGGCCAGTTTTCCTTCGCGCACGAGCTCAACCTTGAACTTATTCGCGTCGGCGTAGCTTTCCGGATCGGCCAGCCATTTGCCCAGCAGCGCGCGTTCGCGTTCGAGCTCGGCCATGCGCCGCTCGAGCTTGCTCAGGCGCTGCGTTAGCGGCCGCTTCTGCGCATAGCGCCGGTTACGCGCCTCTGCCTCTTCGCGCTTTTGCTGCTTGCGCGTCGCGCCCGCCGGCTCGGCCGCCGCTGCGCCCGCCTCGCGCTGGCGCAACCAGTCGCGGTAGTCGTCCAGATCGCCATCGAAGGGCCGCACCGCCCCGTCCGCGACCAGCCACAAACTGTCGGCAGTAGTGCGCAGCAAATGCCGGTCGTGCGACACCAGCACGATCGCGCCCTCGTATTCCTGCAAGGCGAGCGTGAGCGCATGGCGCATTTCCAGATCGAGGTGGTTGGTGGGCTCGTCCAGCAGCAGCAGGTTCGGCCGCTGCCACACCAGCAGCGCCAGCGCCAGCCTGGCCTTCTCGCCGCCGGAGAACGGCGCAATCGGTTCGAGCGCCATGTCGCCGCGAAAATCGAAACCGCCGAGAAAATCGCGCAATTCCTGCTCGCGCGTGCGCGCATCCAGGCGCACCAGGTGCTGCAGCGGCGACTCGTCCGGCCGCAGCACTTCGATCTGGTGCTGGGCGAAATAGCCGATCGCCAGACCCTTGCCTTCCAGGCGCGTGCCCGCGAGCGGAGCAAGCTCTCCCGCAAGCAGTTTGATCAGCGTCGACTTGCCCGCGCCGTTGCGCCCGAGCAGCCCGATGCGAGCGCCTGCCGTAATGGCAAGTTTGATTTCCGACAGGACGGCGCGCCCGTCATAGCCGGCGGCGGCATCCTCCAGCGTGAGCAGCGGATCGGGGCCGGCCAGCGGCTCGCGCATGCGGAAGTCGAATGGCGCATCGACGTGCGCCGGCGAGATGATTTCCATGCGTGCCAGCGCCTTCAGCCGGCTTTGCGCCTGGCGCGCCTTGGTGGCCTTGGCGCGAAAGCGCTCGACATAGGAGTGCAGATGCGCGATATCGCGCTGCTGCTTCTGGTAGGCCGCCTGCTGCTGCGCCAGATGCATCGCACGCTGCTCTTCGAATGCCGAGTAGTTCCCCGTGTACAACTTCGCCCGGCAGCGCTCCAGCGCAAGGATATGGCCGACGGTGCCATCGAGGAAATCCCGGTCGTGCGATATCGCGAGCAGCGTGCCGGGGTAGTCGCGCAGCCATTGCTCCAGCCAGATCACCGCATCCAGATCGAGGTGATTGGTAGGCTCGTCCAGCAGCAGCAGGTCCGAGCGGCACATCAGTGCGCGCGCGAGCTTCAGGCGCATGCGCCAGCCACCGGAGAAGGCGTCTACCGGCTGCTCCAGTTCGCCCGCGTCGAATCCGAGACCGTGCATCAGGCTGGCGGCGCGGCTGCGCGCGGCATAGCCGCCGGCGTGCTCGAACGCCTCGTACAGGCCGGCGAGGCGCTCGCCGTCATCGTCCTCGTGCGCCTGCGCCAGTTCCTGCTCGAGCGCGCGCAGCGGCGCATCGCCGTCGATGACATGCTCGATCGCCGCCTGCGCGCCCGCCGGAATGTCCTGCGCCACGTGCGCGATGGCGAGCCGACCGGGCAGTTCCAGATCGCCCGCTTCCTGGTGCAGGTCGCCCAGCAGCAGCGCGAACAGGCTCGACTTGCCGCAGCCGTTCGCCCCGACCACGCCGATCTTCTGCCCGGCATGCAAAGTGAGGTCGACGCCTTCGAGCAGCAGCTTGCTGCCGCGCGCGAGCGTGAGTTGGCGTAGCGTGATCATGTGATGTGCGGATTTGTTCGGCGCAGAGCCAGAGCAAGCCCGGCGCCCGGCGTTGTGCCGCGGCTAAGGCCGCGGCAGCAGGCGGCCGGCGCGGCGCCTTGCGCGGATCTGCGGCATTACTTGATTTCTTCTGCAGGATCGAGCTTGCGCGCTTCTTCCTCGAGCATTACCGGAATGCCGTCGCGAATCTGGAACGCCAGCCGGTCGGCCTTGCAGACAAATTCCTGCTCGGCTTTGCGGTAGAGCAAGGGCCCCTTGCAGATCGGGCACACCAGGATGTCAAGCAGTCTTGAGTCCATTTAGCTTCGCCAGAATGAAATCGGAAAATGCCGGGGCCAGCTCAGCCTCGACCTGCAGCGCGTACCAGTGCCCGCGTGCAAACGCTTCGCATTTTACCGCATCCTTCTCGGTCATAAGCAGCGCATCGCAATCGCCGAAATCGAGATCGCCGGCGCTGTAGGCGTAGTGATCGGGAAAAGCGTGATTCACCGTAGTCAAACCCAGGCGCGACAGATGGTCGAAAAAGCGCTTGGGATTGCCGATTCCGGCCACGGCGTGCAGCTTCTTGTGCGCGAGCGCCGCGACCGGCACGCTGTCGCGCGGCGCGGCCACGCGGCGAAAGCGCTCGCCGCGCAGATCCATGCGGAACGAAGGACTGTGGATTCCAGGCGGCGCCGAGTTGACCACCCAGGCATCCACCCGGCGCGATGCCGGTTCGCGCAGCGGCCCCGCCGGCAGCAGCAGCCCGTTGCCGGCGCCGCGTTCGTCTTCCACCGCGATTTCGATGTCGCGCGCGAGCCGGTAGTGCTGCAACCCGTCGTCGAGTATCAGCACGTCGCACTCCGGATGCGCGGCAAGCAGGCCGCGGCCGGCCGCGGCGCGGTCGCGGCCTATCCAAACCGGACAGCCCGCGGCGCGCGCGAGCAGCAGCGGTTCGTCACCGGCCAGCTCCGCCGGGCTGTCGACGGCGACGGCCATCGGCCCCGCGGCGCTGCCGCGGTAGCCGCGGCTGAGGATGCCGGGCTTGCGGCCGTGCTGTTGCAGCAGCGCGGCCAGCCACAGCACGAGCGGCGTCTTGCCGGTGCCGCCCGCCACAAGATTGCCGACGACGATCACCGCTACCGGCAGGCGTACCGTAGGCAAAACGCCGCAGCGGTAGGCGAGCCGGCGCAGCGCGTACAGCAGGCGGAACAGCAGGCTCGCCGGCCACAGCGCGAGAGACAGCACGCTGAGGCGATACCAGTGCCTATCCGGAAAGCTCGCTCCCACTTCCTCCACTCCCCGGCGAGGACCGCGCCCGCGGCCTATTTTGTGGTCTGCGTGGCGAAAGAGATATGGCCGTATCCGGCCAGCCGCGACGCTTCCATGATGTAGATCACCGACTGATGCGTGGCGTTCGCATCGGCGCTGATCACCACCACCGGATCCTTGAGTTCTCCTGCGGCGCGGCGCATTTCATCGGACAGGCCAGCCACGTCGCGGAAAACCACCGGCCTGCGATTGATGGTGTACTGCCCGCTGGCGTTGACCGTGATGTTGATTTCATTGGGCCGCTCCAGCTGCTTCTGCGCATCGGCGGTGGGCAGGTTGATCTGCAATTCGGCGTACTTGGAATAGGTGGTGGTGATCATCAGGAAAATCAGGATCACCAGCAGGACATCGATCAAGGGGATCAGGTTGATCTCCAGGGGCTCCCTGGCCTGGAAGCGCTGAAAATTCATGCCCTGTCTGGCGACTGCTGCGACCTGGCCGCATCGAAGTCGATGCGCTCGCCATGTATCAGGTCGACCAGCTTGCTCGCCTGCTGCTCCATATCCACCAGAAAACTATCCACCTTGGCGCGGAAATGGCGGTAGAAAATCATTGCCGGAATCGCGACCACCAGACCCAGCGCGGTGTTGTACAGCGCCACCGAGATCCCATGCGCCAGCACCTGCGGATTGGTACCGGAGGGCGCTTGCGAGCCGAAGATTTCGATCATCCCCACTACGGTGCCGAACAGCCCCATCAGCGGGGCGATGGTGGCGAGCGTACCCAGAGTGGTTAGGAAGCGCTCCAGTTCGTGCGCTACCGCATGCCCCGCCTCTTCGATCGCTTCCTTCATCACATAACGCGAGCTTTTGTGGTTTCTCAGGCCGGCAGCCAGCACCTGCCCCAGCGGGGAATCCTTGGCCAGCTGATCCAGCATTTGCGGATTGACGCCCTGCTGGCGATAGGCATTGACCACCTTGCCGAGCAGATTCGCAGGCACGATTTTCTCTTTGCGCAGTATCATCAGGCGCTCGATGATCAGGGCTACGGCGATGATCGAGGCGATCAACAGCGGATATACCGGCCAGCCCGCAGCGGTGATCAGCGCAAACAATTAACTCTCCCGGAAAATTTTTTACCGCCGCCACTTTAGCTTCTGCGCGACTTTTCAGCAAGGCTTAACACCGCCTTGCGCGCGTCCGGTTTCGCGCTGAGCGCCGCGCCGGTACAGCGCTGCGACGCGCTTCTTCCGCCGTGCGTTGCAGTTGCTGCGGCTGCGATTTGCAACTCGCATCTTGCGCGCCGAATCGGCTCAAATGCTTATCCACAATTTGTGTGGATAAAGTTGTGCACAGTTTGAAGAAAAGCAGCTTAAGTGGACTGCGCAAAAGGCTTTTTTCCTCGTGCCCACAAATTGAACGCAGTGCTTTTTTGCAATAAAACAGTGTGTTACGCACCTCTCCCGGGGAGGCGATTTGCCTAATAAAGGAGCAGGCCGCGCCTAAGCGCTTGCTGTGGATAGTGTAATATCGGCACATGCCCTCAGAGCCAGAATTGACGCGGGTTTCCAGCCCTCTCCCTGCGGAGGTTCTCAGCGTTTCAGCGCTCGCTCGAAGCGTGCGCGACCTGCTCGAACATCGCTATCCGCTGCTCTGGGTCGCGGGCGAAATTTCCAATTGCGTGCGCGCCAAATCCGGACATTTGTATTTCTCGCTCAAGGACGAGTTCGCGCAAGTGCGCTGCGTGATGTTTCGCAATCGCGGCCAATATCTCGACTGGGAGCCGCGCGAAGGTCTGCGCGTGGAAGTGCGCGCGCTGGTCACTTTGTACGAAGCGCGCGGCGATTTTCAGCTCAATGTGGAAGCGATGCGCCGCGCTGGCCAGGGTGCGCTGTTCGACGCGTTCTTGAAGCTGCGTGACAAGCTGGACAGAGAAGGTCTATTCGATGCCGCGCATAAGAAACCGCTGCCCGCCCACCCGCGGCGCATAGGCATCGTCACCTCGCCGCAGGCGGCGGCATTGCGCGATGTGCTCACCACGCTCGCGCGGCGCAATCCTTCCGTTCCCGTGATTGTCTATCCGGCGCAGGTGCAGGGCGAAGGCGCAGCGCAGCAGCTCGCCGCAGCGATCGCCGTTGCCGCCAGGCGCGCGGAATGCGACGTGCTCATCCTGTGCCGCGGCGGCGGTTCGATCGAGGACCTGTGGGCGTTCAACGACGAAACCTTGGCGCGCGCGATCCACGCCTGTCCGATCGCTGTCGTCACCGGGATCGGACACGAAACCGACTTCACCATTGCCGAGTTCGTGGCCGACCGGCGCGCCGCCACCCCCACCGCCGCCGCGGAACTGGCGGCGCCGGCGCGCAGCGAGCTGCTCGCCGAGCTGAGCCAACTCCGCAAGTCGCTGCTGCGGCAGATGCAATCCGCACTCGACGCGAGGGCACAGCGCGTGGATTCGCTGGCGAGCCGCCTGCAAAGTCCGGTGGAGCGTCTGGCCGCCAGCGCCGCACGCCTGGTCGCAGCGCGTGTGCGTCTCGGCGCAGCATTCGCTCGCGGCACGCGCAACGCCCAGTGGCGCCTGGCGCACTCGGTCCGGCGGATCACCGCGGCGATGCCGAATCTGCAAGTACTCCAGCACAGAATCGCACAACTCGAAGCCGCGCTGCGGCGCGCGACACCGCAGCACCTGGCTGCGCAGACCGAGGAACTCGCGCGCCTGTCGCTGGGCCTCGCGCAGCTCAATCCGGCTGCAGTGCTCGAGCGCGGCTATGCCATCGCACGCCGGCCCGATGGCAGCGTGGTGCGCGCGAGCGCCGGCCTGCGTCCGGGCGATCCGCTCGAGCTAACGTTCGCGCGCGGCGCGGCCGCGGTGCGCATCGAGAAACCCCATTGAGTTTGCGGGCTTCGTTGCCACCGGCTGCGCTTATCGCCTACAATCCGCGCTTTAGAGTCCTTAGCAAAATGAGGGGGTGCATCCCCTCGTGCTCCCCTAAAAATCGGCCCGCTGCAAACTGACCATGCAGCGGATTCTTAGTATCGCGACAGACAGGAGAATCCAGAATGGAACACAAATTGCCGCCGCTGCCTTACGCGATGGACGCACTGCAGCCGCACATTTCCAAGGAAACGCTCGAATACCATTACGGCAAGCACCATCAGGCCTATGTCACCAACCTGAACAATCTGATCAAAGGCACGGAATTCGAAAACGCGAGTCTCGAGGACATCACCAGGAAAGCTACGGGCGGCATGTTCAATAACGCCGCCCAGGTGTGGAACCACAGCTTCTACTGGAACTGCCTCTCGCCCAAGGGAGGCGGGGCACCTTCGGGCGCACTGGCCGCGGCCATCGACAAGAAATGGGGCTCGTTCGCCGCGTTCAAGGATGCCTTCTCCAAGTCGGCCGTGGGCAATTTCGGATCCGGCTGGACCTGGCTGGTGAAAAAGGCCGACGGTTCGGTTGACATCGCCAATACCAGCAATGCCGCCACGCCGCTGACCGGCGCGGACAAGCCGCTCCTGACCTGCGACGTCTGGGAACACGCTTATTACATCGACTATCGCAACGCCCGGCCCAAGTACGTGGAATCGTTCTGGAACCTGGCGAACTGGGAATTCGTGGCGAAGAATTTCGCCGGCTGATGCGCCGCAGCGCCCGCATTCCGTCCTGAACGCGGGCGCCCCAAACCGATGAAAAACCCGCTGGATTCGCTGCCGGCCACGGTGATCTGCGGGCTAGCGCTGACCTTGATGCTATATCTCATCGTGCGCTACGCGCTCGGAAGCTGACATGGAAGCAGTCGCGCCGCTCGCGCGCTGGTTTCATTTCATGGCCGGCATCATGTGGGTCGGCCTGCTGTACTACTTCAATTTCGTGCAGATGGCGGCGCTGAAATCGGCCGCCGCCGACGGCAGCGCCGCGGCGATCAACCGCCATGTCGTACCACGCGCACTCGCCTGGTTCCGTTGGGCCTCGGTCGCGACTTGGCTCACCGGGGCAGCACTGCTGGGCGGCAGTTTCACCGCCGCGCTCGGGTTCCAGCCCGGTCATCGCGCCATCGGCATCGGCGCCTGGCTCGGCACGATCATGCTGGTCAACGTATGGGCATTGCTGTGGCCCGCGCAGAAGGTGGCGCTGGGACTGGTCAAAGCAAGCGAAGCGCAGAGAAGCGCGGCGCGCCGGCGTGCCTTCATCGTATCCAGGCTGAACCTGGTGCTGTCCTTCCCGCTGCTCTTCTTCATGGGCGCCGCGGGCCACGGCGCAAGCTACTTCTGAAGCGCTGCTTTAGCGCCTTGCCGGGGAAAACCTCTCCAGCCCTTGGATCACCCGGCCTGCAGCGATGCCGCGTTTCTTGAACCAGCCCTGATTCATTTCCAGCGCGTAGCGCGCCGGCTGCGCAGCGCAATGCGAGCTTTCGTTCAGCGGCTGCATGTCGGCGATATTGGTAATCTGACCGCGCTCGTCGATAAATGCCACGCTCAAAGGGATGAGCGTGTTCTTCATCCACATGCAGTGGCGCGCCGATTCGTCGAACACGAACAGCATGCCGGCTCCCATGGGCATCGACTTGCGCCGCATCAGGCCGATGGCGCGGGTCGCCGGCGTGTCCGCCACCTCCGCATGGATTACGTAGATGTCGGCGCTAAGCGTAGTGCCCGGCAATTCGGGCTGCTGTGCCAGTAGCGGACCGGAGCAGAGCATCAGGCCGGCAAAGACGGCGCGCGGAAACCGGGTTAGATGCCGCCAATAACTGCGTGATTTGCGCTTCATACGCTGGCTCTCATTGCGGAACAGAAACAAAAAAAGCAGGGATCAACCCTGCCTCGCGGCGATTCTTGCGCTGTCTGGCAGAGCCGGACCGCGTCGAATTCTATAACAAAAAAGCCGGCGCCAGGGGAACCCGGTGCCGGCCTCGTTGCCTGCGAATCAATTACTTCGTCTCGGCGGCTTTCTTGGCTTTCTTGGCTTTCTTGACGTGCTTGGCTTTCTTGGCTTTAGGAGCCTTTTTGGCTTCGGCTTTGGGGGCTTCGGCTTTGGCTTCGGCTTTGGCAGCAGGCGCGGCCGGCGTCGCGGGCTCAGCGGGTTTGGCTTGCGCAAATGCGGTGGCGCTCGCAAGCGCAAACACGGATGCAACCAGGGCGGAGATCAGCTTGTTCATGTGCGGTCCTTAAAAGGTTGAGGTCGGGCGACAGGCAAGAAATGCTTTGTCAGTCGTAGTAACGCCCGCAGCGATGCCATGGTTGACAGTCTAGCCCCATATTTGCGGCACTCCGCACTCGCGCCATTGCCCCGGAGCAAGACCTTCCAGCGTCCAGGGGCCCACCGAACAGCGGATCAGACGCAGGGTCGGGTGTCCCACCTTGGCGGTCATGCGCCGCACCTGCCGGTTCTTGCCTTCCTCCAGCCTCAGCTCCAGCCAAGACGTGGGAATATGCAACCGGCGTCGGACCGGCGGATCGCGCGGCCACAAACCCGCGGGCTGGTGGATATGGCGCGCGCCGCATGGCCGCGTGATGAAATCGCCCAAGTCCAGTCCCGCGCGCAATCGCTGCAGCGCCGACTCCTCGGGCAGGCCCTCGACCTGCGCCCAGTAGGTCTTGGCCAGTTTGCGCCGCGGCTCGGCGATGCGCGCCTGCAGCGCGCCGTCGCCGGTGAGCACCAACAGCCCTTCGCTGTCCGCGTCCAGCCGCCCCGCCGGATACACGCCCGCGACCGGGACGTAGTCCTTGAGGCAGGCGCGGCCCGCTTCCGGGGTGAACTGGCACAGCACGCCGCAAGGTTTGTTGAGCAGGATTACGCTTGCCATGTGGAATCGCCGCGCGCGGCGCATGCGTTGGCGATCCGTTGCGCCCGGTTTGCCGCGCATCGCCAGGCACGCGCCTTTAAGCAGCCTGCGCGAGCATTTTGCGCAGGCGGTCCTACCAATGAAAAACGCCGCAGCATACCGCGCTGCGGCGTTGAAGCGGAAGAGGCCTGCCCTCAGGCGACGGCCTTGATCTGCTTCGCCGTGTCGAAGAATTGCTCGTCCTCGGTCGAACCGTGCAGCGCGGTGGTCGAGGATTTGCCCCCCTGCACCACCTGCGTCACGTCGTCGAAATAGCTGGTACCCACTTCGCGCTGGTGCTTGACCGCGGTGAAGCCCTTTTCCGCTGGGGCGAATTCCTTCTGCTGTAGCTC
>JAKAIH010000033.1 GCA_021825225.1 Pseudomonadota bacterium | reverse complement strand
ACGCCGGCACCAACCTTTGACGCTGATTGTGACCTTGTTCACACAGCGATCAGAGCAGCACGCGCTCGATCCCGCCGCTGTTCGCCTTGGCCACATATTCGGCCATCCAGTTCGCGCCGAGCAGCTGCCGCGCCAGCTCCACCACGATGTAGTCGGCTTCGGTGCCGGCATCGTCGTTGTAGCGCGCCAGTCCCTGCAGGCAGGAAGGGCAGGAGGTGAGAATCTTGACTGCGCCGTCGAACGCTCGTCCGGCGCCGCCGCCTGCACGCACTGCCGCCGCGCCTTTGCGCATTTCCTCTTCCTTGCGAAACCTCACCTGGGTCGAGATGTCCGGCCGGGTCAGCGCGAGCGTGCCCGATTCGCCGCAGCAACGTTCGTTCAACACGACGTCCCCGCCCATGAGCTGGTTCACCAGCTTGAGCGGCTGGTAGGTCTTGATCGGCGTGTGGCAGGGGTCGTGGTACATGTAGCGCACCCCGGCGACAGCGTCGAGCTTGATCCCCCGCTCGTGCAGGTATTCATGGATGTCGAGCAGGCGGCAGCCGGGGAAGATCTTGTCGAATTCGTACTTTTCCAGCTGGTCCAGGCAGGTGCCGCAGGACACGATCACGGTCTTGATATCGAGGTAATTGAGCGTGTTGGCGACGCGGTGGAACAGCACGCGGTTGTCGGTGATGATGCGCTTGCCCTCTTCCTCCTCGCCGGCGGCGGTCTGCGGGTAGCCGCAGCACAGATAGCCCGGGGGCAGCACGCACTGCGCGCCGACCGCATACAGCATCGCCTGCGTCGCCAGCCCCACCTGGCTGAACAGGCGCTCCGAGCCGCAGCCGGGGAAGTAGAACACCGCATCGGAGTCCTCGGCCGCGCGCGCCGGGTCGCGGATGATGGGCACGATATGCCGGTCCTCGAGTTCGAGCAGCGCGCGCGCGGTGCGCTTGGGCAGCTTGCCGGGCATGGGCTTGTTGATGAAATGCACCACCTGCGCGCGCAACGCCGGCCGGCCCACGGTCGCCGGCGGGCGCCGCGTCTGGCGCTGCGCCAGGCCCAGCGCCTTGGCGGCGCGGTGGGCGAGCCGCTGGGCGCGGTAACCCCATTCGATCATCGCGGTGCGCGCGAGCTTGATGGTGTTGGGGTTGGTGGCGTTGAGGAACAGCATCGAGGCCGCGGTGCCGGGATTGAATTTCTTCTTGCCCTGCTTGCGCAGCACGTTGCGCATCGCGATCGAGACGTCGCCGAAATCGATGTCCACCGGGCAGGGATTGGCGCACTTGTGGCATACCGTGCAGTGGTCGGCAACGTCGCCGAACTCGTCGAAATGCTTCAACGATATGCCGCGCCGCGTCTGCTCCTCGTACAGGAACGCCTCGATCAGCAGCGAGGTGGCGAGGATCTTGTTTCTCGGGCTGTAGAGCAGGTTGGCGCGCGGCACATGAGTCGCGCACACCGGCTTGCACTTGCCGCAGCGCAGGCAGTCCTTGATCGAGTCGGCGATTTTGCCCGTCTCCGACTGCTCCATGATCAGCGATTCGGCGCCGAGCAGGCTGAAGCTCGGGGTGTAGGCGTTCCTCAGGTCGCCGCCGGCGAGCAGCTTGCCGGCGTTGAAGCGCCCCTGCGGATCGCATTTCTGCTTGTAGCTGCGAAAGGCTTCGACTTCGTGCTCGTCGAGGTACTCGAGCTTGGTGATGCCGATGCCGTGCTCGCCCGAGATCACGCCGTCCAGGGATTTCGCCAGGCGCATGATGCGCGCCACCGCCGCGTTGGCCTGGCGCAGCATGTCGTAGTTGTCGGAATTGACCGGGATGTTGGTGTGCACATTGCCGTCGCCGGCATGCATGTGCAGCGCCACGAACACGCGCCCCTTGAGCACGCTCCGGTGGATCGCGTAGCAGCCCTCGAGGATGCGGCGGAACACCAGGCCGTCGAACAGCTGCTCCAGCGCGGCGCGCACTTCGTCCTTCCACGACACGCGCACGCTGTGGTCCTGCAGCAGGGAGAAGATGCTGCGCCCGGCGTGGGTTACGGCCGCCAGCCCGGGCACGCTGTCGGCGCGCGCCTCGGCCACCGGCAGGTCGAGGTTGTCCAGCAGATAGCGCCAGCGCGCGCGCGTCCTCGCGACGAGTTCGCGCGCGGCCTCGCGCCGGTCGCCGAGGAACTCCGGTGCCGGCAGCGTCTCGCCGTGCTGGCTGAGCGGCAGCTCGCCCTGGAAATATTCGTCCAGCGCATCGAGCAGCGCGAGCTTGTTTGTGATCGACAGTTCGATGTTGATGCGCTCGATGCCGTCGGAATAGTCGCCCAGGCGTTCGAGCGGTATGACCACGTCCTCGTTGATCTTGAACGCGTTGGTGTGCTTGGCGATGGCCGCGGTGCGCGCGCGGTCGAGCCAGAACTTGCGCCGCGTCTCGGCCGAGACCGCGATGAAGCCCTCGCCGCCGCGGGCGTTGGCGATGCGCACCACCTGCGATGCCGCAGCGGCCACCGCATTTTCGTCCTCGCCGACGATATCGCCGATGAGCACCATTTTCGGCCGGCCGGCGCCGCCGATCTGGCGCTTGGCCTTGGTGGCATAGCCGACCGCCTTCAGATAGCGCTCGTCCATGTGCTCCAGCCCGGCGAGCATCACCGCCGGCGCGCCCGCCGCGCCTTGGCCGGCGCGCGCGTCCAGGTAGTTCTTGATCTCGACGATGGCCGGTACCGAGTCGCGCACCTGGCCGAAGAATTCCAGGCACACGGTGCGGATGGAGGCGGGCATTTTATGCAGGATGAAGCGCGCCGAGGTGATGATGCCGTCGCAGCCCTCTTTCTGGATGCCGGGCAGGCCGGCGAGGAACTTGTCGGTGACGTCCTTGCCCAGGCCGGTCTTGCGAAAGCGCGATCCCGGGATTTCCAGGATTTCGGGCTCGCCCTGGGGCGTGCTGCCGTCGCGGCGATAGCGTTGCACCTGGAAGCGCGCCACCCCGGCGTCGTGGATCTTGCCCAGGTTATGCCCGAGGCGCGTGATTTCCAGAAAAAAGCCGTTGGCATCGACCATGCGCCAGGAGACGAGATTGTCCAGGGCAGTGCCCCACAGCACCGCCTTTTTGCCGCCGGCGTTCATGGCGACATTGCCGCCGATGCAGGAAGCGTCGGCCGAGGTCGGGTCGACCGCGAATACATGGCCCGCCGCCTCCGCCGCCTCCATTACGCGCTTGGTGACCACGCCAGCGCCGCAGCGTATGGTCGCCACCGCTTGCGCCACGCCGGGCAGCCTGCTTTTCTCGATTTCGCCCAGCGCATCGAGCTTTTCGGTGTTGATGACCGCGGCGAGGGGCGTCAGCGGCACGGCGCCGCCGGTGTAACCGGTGCCGCCGCCGCGCGGGATGATGGTGAGCCCGAGCTCGATGCAGTCGCGCACCAGCGCGGCGACCTCTTCTTCGCGGTCGGGATGAATGACGACAAAGGGGTATTCGACGCGCCAGTCGGTGGCGTCGGTGACGTGCGACACGCGCGCGAGGCCATCGAACTGGATGTTGTCCCGGCGCGTGCTGCGGCCGAGTTTTTTCAGCGCAAGGCGCCGCAGCGCCGCTACTTCGGCGAAACCGGCGGCGAAGGCATCCACCGCGTCGCGTCCGCGCTCCAGCAGAAAGGTGACGCGCTCGGCGCGCGCCGCCTGCTGCGCGCGGGATTCGTTATCCCCTTCCGCTTCGGCGAGATATTGCGCCCGGCGCTTTTCGATTTCGTCGAGCCGGTGGTGCATGGCCTCGATCAGCGCCGCGCGCCGCGCGGGGTTGTCCTGCAGGTCGTCCTGCAGATAGGGATTGCGCGACACCACCCAGATGTCGCCCAGCACCTCGTACAGCATGCGCGCCGAGCGGCCGGTCCTGCGTTCCGTGCGCAGTTCGCGCAGCGTGTCCCAGGCCTTTTCGCCGAGCAGGCGCAGCACGATCTCGCGGTCGGAGAACGAGGTGTAGTTATAGGGAATTTCGCGCAGGCGGGCGCTCATCCGCGTCCCCTTGCACTCATGGCGCGTCCGCGGCGCCCGGTGCAGCGGCCTCCGGCCCGGGCTCCGGGAAAACGTCGCGATAGCTCGCGTAGAAGCTTGCAAACAGGGTGGGAACGTAAGTGAGCATGACCGGCAGCATCACCAGCACGAACGCGTTTTGCGAGCCGTTGCCGAGCAATCCGCGCACCAGCAGCGCGAGTACGAACAGCACGAAGCTGCAGACCAGGCTCAGCATCATCAGCGCGAGGCCGTAGGCGAGGAACGCGCGCCAGTTCCTCAACGCGGCGAAAAAGCTGTAGAACAGCGCCTGCATGGCGGGCAGTTGGCGCCAGGTCGACAGCGCCGGCGCGAACCAGAATGCGGCCAGCACCGGCAGGTACAGTGCCGCGGCGAGCAGCGCTGCGGCGGCCAGCCTGCCCTCCTCGAACGCCTCGGGCGGCGGCTTGGTGCCGATCACCATCAACTGCAGCAGCAGGCTGCCGTCGACCAGGGCCGACAGGCCGAGGATGGCGAGCCCGCTGGCGAGGTAGATGCCGCCCTGCCTGAGCAGCGCCGGCAGGTTGGATCTGAATCCGGCGAACAACAGGTCGACGCGCAGCTTGCGCCCCTGATCGAGCTCGCGGCTCGCGATCATGAAACTCGCCGAGAACGGGGGGATCAGCACGGTTGCAGCGAACCAGCCGAATACCGGAATCATGCCCAGCAGCTGCATCAGCATGATGTAGGACAGCGACAGGAACGCCCACATGGCGGGACTCTTGCGAAACAGCGCAAAGCCGGAGAGCACCCAGTTCCAGCCGTAGCCTGCGGGGACGGTATTCATGCCGTGTATGCCGCTGCGCCGGGCATCAGACCCACGGCGCCTCGCCCGCATGGGCGATGCGCAGCTCGAGGATGCGGCGGAAATGTTCGGGATCGTGCGCGTGCACCAGTTCGCCCGGGCGCGGCAGGTAAAAGTCGTACAGTCGCGACAGCCAGAAGCGCAGCGCCGCGGCGCGCAGCATCTGCGGCCAGGCCTCGTGCTCCGCCGCAGTGAACGGCCGTCGTGCGTGGTAGGCGGCGAGCAGCGCCTGCGCGCGCGCCGCATCGATCTCGCCCCCGGCAAGCACGCACCAGTCGTTGAGCGTGACCGCCACGTCGAACAGCAGAAAGTCGATGCCGGCGAAGTAGAAATCGATTACGCCGCCGATGCGCGCGCCCGCGAACAGCACGTTGTCGCGGAACAGGTCCGCGTGTATCGCGCCGCGCGGCAGATCCTCGCGGCGCTGCTGCGCCTGGAATTCCAGCTCCGCGGCCAGCAGCGCCGAGCGCGCCGCATCGAGGAACGGGCTTACCTCGCGCGCGGCCTCGCGCCACCAGCGCGGCCCGCGCGGATTGTCCAGCTTGCCGGCATAGGAGCGCGCGGCGAGATGGATCTCGGCGAGCGTCGCGCCGACTTCGGCGCAGTGCGCCGGCGCGGGCGCGGTAACGGCCTCTCCGGCCAGACGCGACATCAGCGCAGCCGGCTTGCCGTTCAACTCCGAAAACATCCTGCCCCGAAGGTCGGTCGCCGGCGCCGGGCTCGGTATGCCATGCCGAGCCAGATGCGCCATCAGTCCGAGATAGAACGGAAGTTCCGCCGGCGTGAGCTTCTCGAACAGCGTCAGCACGTAGCGGCCGCCGCTGGTGGTCACGAAATAGTTGGTGTTTTCGATGCCGGCGGCGATGCCCTGCAGCTGCACCAGCGCGCCCAGGCGGTATTGCTCCAGCCATAGGGATAACTGCTCGGGCGTGACCGGGGTGAAGACAGACATGCGGGCATGGGGCGATGGGCCAGGAATAACGCAGCGGTACGGGATTATCCCTCACGCCTTACCCTGGACCCACCACCTGATTCAGAAAGAATGGATCACCCACTGCGGCACACGCAGGCCGGAGTCGAGCGAATCGCGCCGGCTCATGACGCCGTTGCCGGCTTCGTCCACGAGAAAATAAGGCGCGCCGTGCGGCGGCGTGACCTTCATCGCGTAGAGCTTGCCGTTGACGCGGTATTCCTCCACCTTGTCTTCGCCGCGCTTGGTGATCGTCACCTGCGGTTCCAGCGCCGGATCGGGCGCGAGCCCGGGCGGGGGCGGGGGCGGGGGAGGCAGGGGCTCGAGCTTGGGCGGCTGTTGCGCCGCGAGTGGAAGCGCAATTCCGAGCAGTGCTGTAGCTAGCAAGCGGCGCATGATAGGCTTCCTGTCGATCGGATCGTTAAGATAGAATTTTAGCAGATTAAGGCTGCGCCTCAGAGGTTGAGCAGATTCTCGCGTTCTGCCGGCAGCGGCGCGAAGCCTCGCTTCTCATAGTATTTGAATATCGCTTCCACGATCGCCGCCGGATCGTCGATGGTCTGCACCAGATCCAGGTCCGCGCCATCGATCATGTGCTCGGTGCGCAGGCTGTCGTGGAACCAGTCCAGCAGCCCCTGCCAGAACGGCGAGTGGACCAGGATGATCGGCATTTTGCGCGTCTTGCCGGTCTGCACCAGGGTGAGCGCCTCGGACAGCTCGTCCAGCGTGCCGAAGCCCCCCGGCAGCACCACATAGGCGGTGGCGAATTTGACGAAACCGACCTTGCGCGCGAAGAAATGGTGGAAGGTGAGGCTGATGTCCTGGTAACGGTTGCTGAGCTGCTCGTTCGGCAGCTGGATGTTGAGGCCTACGGAGGGCGATTTGCCGAAGAACGCGCCCTTGTTGGCTGCTTCCATGATGCCGGGGCCGCCGCCGGAAACGACCGAGAAACCGGCGTCGGAGAGCAGCCGCGCGATTTTTTCCGCCAGCAGGTAATAGGGCGAGTCGACCGCCGCGCGCGCGCTGCCGAAAATGCTCACCGCCGGGCGGATCTGGGCCAGGCGCTCGGTGGCTTCGACGAATTCTGACATAATCCCGAATATCCGCCAGGACTCGCGCGCATTGTGGGCCATGTCTGCTGCGCCGGCGTCGGCCGGCCGCGGAAGCTTTCCGTTCATACCTGACCCTCTATGAAAACCCTGCTGTTGGTGGATGGATCGTCATATCTGTACCGCGCATTTCACGCGCTGCCGGATCTGCGCAATGCGCAGGGCGAGCCCACGGGCGCGATCTACGGCGTGCTCAACATGCTACGACGGCTCGCTGCCGACTACAAGCCGGATTACCTTGCCTGCGTGTTCGACGCCAAGGGCAGGACTTTCCGCGACGACTGGTATGCCGAGTACAAGGCCCACCGTCCGCCCATGCCCGAGGATCTCGTGCGCCAGATCGAGCCGCTGCACCAGGCGGTCGCCGCGCTGGGCTGGCCGCTGCTGATGATAGACGGGGTCGAGGCCGACGATGTCATCGGCACGCTCGCGCGCCAGGCCGCCGCGTCCGGCATGCGCTGCGTCGTTTCCACCGGCGACAAGGATCTGACGCAGCTGGTGAATGCGCAGGTCACCCTGATCAACACCATGAACAACGAGCGCCTGGACGAGGCCGGGGTCGAGGCCAAGTTCGGCGTGCCGCCGCGGCTGATGCTCGATTACCTTACCCTGGTCGGCGACAGCGTGGACAACGTTCCCGGCGTGGACAAGGTCGGGCCCAAGACCGCGGTCAAATGGCTGTCCCAATACGGCTCGCTCGACGCGGTGATCGCTCACGCGGAGGAAATCGGCGGCGTGGTGGGGCAGAATCTGCGCCGCGCGCTGCCCTGGCTGCCGCAGGCGAAGAAGCTGCTTACGGTCTATTGCGACGTGCCGCTGCCGCTCAAGCCGGAAGATCTGTTGGCGCGACCGCAGGGCGAGGCCGAACTCGCCGGGCTGTTCCAGCGCTTCGGCTTCAAGAGCTGGCTCAAGGATACGGCGCCCTCCGGCACCGCAGCCTCCGCCCCGGCCCCCGCGCCGGCTCCGGCGCAGGGCGCGTCCGGGCCGATAGAGCGCCGCTACGAAACCATTCTCGACGAACAACAAATGGCCGAGTGGCTGACGCTGCTCGATGCCGCCCCCCTGGTCGCGTTCGATACCGAGACCACCGGCCTCGACCCGATGAGCGCGCAGCTGGTGGGCATGTCCTTTTGCGCCGAACCGGGGCGGGCCGGGTACCTGCCGCTCGCGCACAATTATGCCGGCGCGCCGCGCCAATTGGGCGTCGCGCGTGGGCTGGAATTGCTGCGGCCCTGGCTCGAGGATGCGGGAAAACCCAAGCTCGGACAGAACCTGAAATACGATCAGCATGTGCTCGCCAACCAGGGTGTCGCCTTGCGCGGCGTGGCGCACGACACGCTGCTCGAGTCCTACGTGCTCGAATCGCATTTGCGCCACGACCTGGGCACGCTCGCCGAACGCCATTTGCAGCTTCCCACCATCAGCTACGACGAGGTCACCGGCAAGGGCGCGCAGCGCATCGGTTTCGAGCAGGTGAGCGTGGAGCGTGCCACCGAGTACTCGGCCGAGGATGCCGACGTGACGCTGCGCCTGCACCAGTGCCTGTATCCCCGGGTGCAGGCCGAGTCCGGACTGGAATACGTGTACCGCAGCATCGAGCTGCCTGCGCGCGAAGTGCTGTTCCGCATGGAGCGCAATGGCGTGCTCATCGATGCCGCCCTGCTGGAAGCGCAAAGCCGCGAGCTGGGGCAGAAAATGCTGGAGCTGGAGCACAAGGCCTATCGCGAGGCGGGCCAGCCGTTCAACCTTAATTCGCCCAAGCAGATCGGCGAAATCTTCTTCGAGCGCCTGCAGCTGCCGGTGCTCAAAAAAACCCCGAGCGGCGCGCCCTCCACCGACGAGGAGGTGCTGGAGCGCCTCGCCGCCGATTATCCCCTGCCGAAGACCCTGCTCGAATACCGCGCGCTCACCAAGCTCAAATCGACCTACACCGACAAGCTGCCGCGCATGGTCAATCCGGCGACCGGGCGCGTGCACACCAACTACGCCCAGGCGACCGCGGTGACCGGGCGTCTCGCCAGCACCGATCCCAACCTGCAGAACATACCGGTGCGCACGCCGGAAGGGCGGCGTATCCGCGAGGCGTTCATCGCACCGGCCGGCTGCGCCATCGTCTCGGCCGATTATTCGCAGATCGAACTGCGCATCATGGCGCACATCTCGCGCGACGAGAATCTGCTGCGCGCGTTTGCTGCGGGCGAGGACGTGCACCGCGCCACCGCCGCGGAAATCTTCAATCGCGAGCTGCACGAAGTCACGTCGGAGGAGCGCCGCTACGCCAAGGTGATCAACTTCGGCCTGATCTACGGCATGTCGGCCTTCGGCGTGGCGCAGGCCCTGGGCCTGGAACGCGCCACCGCCCAGGCCTACATCGACAGTTACTTCACGCGCTACCCCGGCGTGGCGCGCTACATGCAGCAGACGCGCGAGCAGGCGCGCGAGCGCGGCTACGTGGAAACGGTATTCGGCCGGCGCCTGTGGCTCGCCGAAATCCGGGCCGCCAACAGCGGCCGGCGCCAGGGCGCCGAGCGCGCCGCGATCAACGCGCCCATGCAGGGGACCGCGGCGGACCTGATCAAGCTGTCGATGATCGCGGTGCAGGACTGGCTGGACGCAGAACGACTGTCGGCGAAACTGGTGATGCAGGTGCACGACGAACTGGTGCTGGAGGTGCCGCAGGCCGAACTCGCGCGGGTGCGCGAGCAGCTGCCGGGGCTGATGACCGGCGTGGCTGAACTTGCGGTGCCTCTTGTCGTGGATGTGGGTGTGGGTGCAAACTGGGAGCAAGCGCACTAAATCCAGGCGGGACCGCGATGAGCGTACCCTCAGGCAGGAAGCCTTCCGCTGCGCCCGCGCCGGAGCGCGGACCGTCCCGGCACGTCGTGCTGCTCGGGGATGCGCTGCTCGAGGCCTACAGCAGTATCGACAAGACACCGGGAAAATTCGAGGACGACCTCCTTCCCGGGACGCGCGACCAGTGGAAAATCAGCGTTGTCTCCGCAGCCGAAGTCGAGCGCGCCGGATCGTCGCTGGTGCTGCCCAGGGACGCCACCCACGCGATCATATTCATCGAAGGCAATCACGCGATCGAGCAGAGCGGCCTGCTCCACGGCCGGCCGGAAGCCTGCGGGCAGACGCTGGAGCAGCTCTCGCTCGCCGCCGACGAGTTCGAGCGCACGCTGGGGCGGCTGATCCATGTGGCGCAGGCGGCGCAGCTGGTGATCATGGTGTGCACCATGTTCCATCCCAACTACAAGGATGCGCTGCGCCAGCGCGCGGCTTGCGCGGCGCTGGCGGTATTCAACGATCGCGTGACCAAACGCGCCGCCGAGGCGCGCGTGGCCCTGATCGATCTGCGCCTGATCTGCAACGAGTCCGGCGATTACGACAAGCCGACGCAGTTGTCCCAGAGCGGCCTGCAGAAAGCGGCCAACGTCATCCGCTACGCCATGTTCGAGCTCGATGGCGGTGCGCGCCGCGGCGAGGTGTTTTTCTAGCCGGCGGTGTCGCCTGTCGCGGACCTATACCCCGGCTGCGTGCGCCTGCCGGTCGGCGTGATAACTCGAGCGCACCATGGGTCCGATCGCGGCATGCAGGAATCCCATTTCGTGCGCCGCCTGTTCGAACACGGCAAAGCCGTCCGGATGCACATAACGCAGCACCGGCAGGTGGTGCGCGGTCGGCTGCAGGTACTGCCCTATGGTGAGCATGTCCACGCCGTGTGCGCGCAAGTCGCGCATCACCGCGAGGATTTCCTCGTCGGTTTCGCCCAGGCCCAGCATCAGGCCCGACTTGGTCGGGATGCCGGGCCGCAGCGCCTTGAATTCCTGCAGCAGCCTGAGCGAATGCAGGTAATCCGCGCCGGGGCGGGCCTGGCGGTACAGCCGCGGCACGGTCTCGAGGTTGTGGTTCATAACGTCGGGCGGATCGGTCGCGAGGATGTCCAGCGCGATCTCGAGCCGGCCGCGGAAATCGGGCACCAGCACTTCGATGCGCGTGCGCGGCGACTGCTCGCGCAGTGCGCGTATGCAGTCGGCGAAATGGCGTGCGCCGCCGTCGCGCAGGTCATCGCGGTCGACGCTGGTGATGACCACATAGTCGAGCGCCAGCGCGGCGATGGTCTGCGCCAGATGCGCCGGCTCGCCGGCGTCCGGCGGCGCCGGGCGCCCGTGCGCGACGTCGCAGAAGGGGCAGCGCCGCGTGCACAATTCGCCCAGGATCATGAAGGTAGCGGTGCCCTTGCCGAAGCACTCCCCGATATTGGGGCAGGAGGCTTCCTCGCACACCGTGTGCAGCTGGTTCTCGCGCAGGCGCTGCTTGATTTCGTCGAAACGCGTGTTGCCCGAACCCGCCTTGACGCGGATCCACTCGGGCTTGCGCAGGCGCTCCTGCGGCAGGAT
>JAKAIH010000544.1 GCA_021825225.1 Pseudomonadota bacterium | reverse complement strand
TGCGCAACAGCGTGCTCGGGCGCCTGCCGCGCGCCCGACTCGAGGAGGCGATGCGCCGACTGCCCGATCTGGGATTGCGCCTCGCGAGCGTCGCTGTCGAGCGCGCCCAGCACGCCGTGCAAAGGAGCGCGCCGCTGCGCGCCGCGGTGAACCTCGTGATCCAGAGCGCGGACCCCGCCATAGCCGACGCATGTGCGCGAGCCCTGCGCGAGGCGCTGCAGGCGCACGGCGCTGCCGCCGAGGTCAGCCGTGCCGCGGTCGGACGGGCGCTGGGCCGGCCCGAGCTTTGCGACCTGGCCGACGAAGATCCGCGCGCTGCGCGGCTGCGCGCCTGGCTGAGCGAGCAGGAGGCGCGGCAACGATTCCTGATCTTCGTCTCCGACCAGTCACCGGCGTGGAGCGCGCGTTGCCTCGGCTGCGCCGACATCGTGCTGCAGGTGACGACGCCGGGCGCCGCGCCCGAGCCGTTCGTAGCGCCGCAGGCCGAGGCGTCCACTGCGCTCGCGCAGGCGAAGCGCTGGCTGGTGGTGCTGCACGAAGACACGCATAAACCGCATCGAACCGCGGCCTGGGGCGAGCGCTTCAGCCGCTACTTCCATGTGCGCCGGCAGGCCGGCGCCGATTTCGCGCGCCTGGCGCGCGCGGTGGCCGGCTGCGAAGTCGGGCTGGTCCTGGGCGGCGGCGGCGCCCGGGGCTATGCCCACCTCGGCACGCTGCAGGCGTTCGAGGAACTCGGCATTCCGATCGACGCGCTCGGCGGCACCAGCGCCGGCGCCGCGATCGCGAGCTGCTACGCGCTCGGCTACCGTGGACGCGAGCTCGAGGACACGATCAAGCGCTGGCTCGGCGGCTCGGTGGATTACACCCTGCCTCTCGTGGCGATCAGCGCGGGCGGGCACATGCTAGCGCGCGCGCGGCAGATTTTCGGCGACCTCGACCTCGAGGACCTGGCGCTGCCGCTGTACTGCATCGCCACCGATATCACGCGCTTCGGCATGCTGGTGATCGACCGCGGGCGCGCGCGCGACGCGGTGCTCGCCAGTGCCTGCCTGCCGGGGATCTTTCCGCCGGTGCTGGTCAACGGGCGCTGGGCCGTGGACGGCGGACTGGTCAATGCGGTGCCGATGGACGTGATGCGCAATTTCCTCGGACCCAGAGGCATCATCATCGGTTCGGACGTGACCGGCGGCGCCGCCGCCGCGCGCGTCGAGGGCCCAGCGGGCGCCGCGGGCGTCAACGGCTGGATGCAGCTGCTGCGCACGCTGTGGGGGCGGCGCACGCTGCCGAGCATCGTCGATGTGCTGCAAAGCTCGGCGACCGCGGCGGGCGACTACCAGCTGCAGCGCGTCATCGATATCGGCCGCCCCGATGCCTGCATCCGCCACGACACCGCCGGGCACAGCATCGTCGATTTCAGCCGGCCGGCGCCGCTGCGCGACAAAGGCTATGCGGCGACGATGGAGGCGCTGCGGCCGCTGGTAGATTCAGGCCGGTTTCCGCGCGCGGTTTGAGCGCTGCGTTCTCGTAGGACTCGTAACAAAATCATTTTGTTACGGCCTGACTTAGGGGAGCACGAGGGGAGGTCTCCCCTCGTATCGTTACAGACTCTAGCGCGAGAAATAAGCCTTCTGCAGCTGTTCCTTCAGCGTCGGCGTCGCGCTCAGCGCGGCGTCGAACTCGGGCTTCGCCAGCGTATAGGCGATCCCCGCGCCCGAGCCGACGACGGTCGCGTTGCGCCCGTCGCCGGTGATGAGCGAGCGCTCGCCGAAGTAGCGCCCGGCATCGAGCGTGGCCACGCGTCTCTCGCCCTGGTTGTCGCTGACCATCACGTCGACTTCGCCCTCGCGCAGCAGGAAGAACTTGTCGCCCATTTCGCCCTGGCGCGCCAGCACTTCGCCCTTGTGGAACTTGCGCGCCTGCATTTTTCCCGCCACCTGGCTCAGCTCCGCCGTGCCGAGCGAAGCGAAGAATTCGATTTTCCTCAGCATCTCGCAGATCAGCACCTGTTCCTTCACCATGACGTCGGACACGATGCGCCCGTCGACCATCGACACGATGCGGTCGGCCTTGTCGAGAATGCGGTTGTCGTGCGTGACCATCAGGATCGACGCGCCGTCGGCGAGCGCGCGTTCCTGCAGTATGGTCACCACTTCCAGGCTCGACTTGCCGTCCAGCGCCGCGGTCGGCTCGTCGGCGAGGATCAGCTTGGGCCGGTTCACGAGCGCGCGCGCGACCGCGACGCGCTGCCGCTGCCCGCCCGAGAGCGAGGCGGGTTTGTAATCGATGCGGTGTCCCAGGCCGAGGCGTTCGAGCAGCGCGACGCCGTTCTTCCGCGCCTCGTCTTTGGGCACGTCGGTGAGATTGGTCGACATCATCACGTTGCTGATCGCGGTGAGCGAGTCGATCAGATTGTGCAGCTGGAAAATGAAACCGATATTGCGCCGCATCTCGGTCAGGCCGACGTCGCCCAGGCCGATCAGGTCGCGCCCCAGCACGTGCAGGCGCCCGCTCTGG
>JAKAIH010000032.1 GCA_021825225.1 Pseudomonadota bacterium | reverse complement strand
CGAACGTATACAGGGTCATGCCGGCGCTGTTGACCAGCATCCCGCTTTCGACCTTCGCCGCCATCGGCATTCCGCCCATGCTGGCGCAGGCGCCCAGCATTGTCATTACCACTGCTGCCGCAAGTGTCCTCATCATGCCGTTCTCCTTTTGGATTGGGGTAGTTACGCATGACTAAACAGCCGGGCGGCAGGGTTTATTCCCGCGCGGGCATGCAGAAATGAAACAGGGGGCTTGCGCCCCCTGTTTTTTCGGCCGCGGCGGCGCTTAGCGCAGACCGGCGATATAGTCCGCGACGGCGTCGATTTCGCGGTCGGAGAGCCTGCCCGCGACACCGCGCATGGTGGCGTTGACGTCGTTCGCGCGCGCGCCGGAGCGAAACGCTTTCAACTGCGCGCCAATATACTCGGCATGCTGACCGGAAAGGCGCGGGTACTGGGCCGGCATGCCGGCCCCGTTCGGACCATGGCAGGCGGCGCAGGCGGCGATACCTTCACTGGAAATGCCGCCGCGGTAAATTCTCTGCCCCAGCGCGACCAGATCCTTGCTTTTTGCCGCGCCCGGTTTGGCCTTCTGGCTGGCGAAATAGGCAGCCAGATTATGCATGTCCTCGGGCGACAGGTTGGCCACCATGCCTGCCATCACCGGGTTTTCGCGTTCTGCTTTCTTGCCCGCCGCTGCTTTGAAATCAGTGAGCTGCTTGTACAGGTACTCTGGAATCTGGCCGGCCAGTTTGGGATTCGCCGCGATCTGGCTGTTGCCGTCGGCCGCGTGGCAAGCCGCGCAAACCTGGTTGACGATACCTTGCGCTTTGGCGGCATCGCCCTTGAACGGCGGTTCGGCGGCGACCGCCGTTATCGCTGTAAGCATGGCGGCGAGCGCAAGGAAACATTTCATACCTGAGCTCCTCGAAGCGGGAAATATTTGAAAGGGTGATATTCTATCCGAGTTTCCCGAACTTGGGCCTGCACCGCCATGTCGCTGTTCCGCGGCGCCACCTTTTATATCACCGCGCATCATCTCGCCGATCTGCCTGCGCCGCTGGGCCCGGAGATTGCGTTCGCCGGCCGTTCCAATGCGGGCAAATCCAGTGCCATCAACACGCTGGTGGACCACAATCGCCTGGCTTTCGTGAGCAAGACTCCGGGGCGCACGCAACAGATCAATTTTTTCAGCCTCCCTGGCGGCGCCTTCCTGGTGGATCTGCCGGGTTACGGCTACGCCAAGGTGCAGCGCGAGTTGCGCGCGCATTGGGAACAACTTCTCTCGACCTATCTGCAGACGCGCGCTTCGTTGTTCGGCATGGTGCTGATCATGGACGCGCGCCATCCGCTCACGCCGCTCGACGCGCAAATGCTCAACTGGTTCGCGTCCACGGGCAAGCCGGTGCATGTGCTCTTGTCCAAGGCGGACAAGCTTACGCGGCAGGAGGGACAGAAGACCTTGCGCGCGGTGCAGGCGGGTCTGCGCGAATACGCGCACAATTACACCGCGCAGCTTTTTTCCAGCCTGAAGAAGCAAGGCATGGAGGAAGCCGAGGAAGTCATCGGCGCCTGGCTCGGGATCGAACGCGAGAAGAAAAAAATAGCCCCCGGCCAAAGGGGATTAAAACCGGGGGCTAGAACGCCTTAAACAGGGTTAAGGCACCCGCTCAGGGAGGAGAAGCGGGAGATGGCCGTTGCCATCTACTGATAAGATTTCGAACTCGCAAAAAAGTTTCCCGAAAAAACTCCAGTCTTGGAATTATTTCTAACACATTGATAAAGAAAGAAGGTTACACGCGATCATGAACATCTACGGCAATTTTCCCGCAGTGCGCATGCGCCGCATGCGGCGCGACGACTACACCCGGCGGCTGATGCGCGAGCATGTGCTCACTAGCAACGACCTCATCTACCCGGTGTTCGTAATGGATGGTGCGAAGAAGACCCAGGCAGTGCCTTCCATGCCGGGCGTAGAACGCATGACCTTGGACAAGTTGCTGCCGGTGGCCGAGCGCTGTCTCGAACTGAAGGTACCGGTGCTGGCGCTGTTTCCGGTGATCGATGCGAGGCTCAAGACGCCGGACGGCAAGGAAGCAAGCAATCCCAAGGGCCTGATTCCGCGCGTCGTGGCCAAGCTGAAGAAGGAATTTCCAGAGCTGGGCGTCATGTGCGACGTAGCGCTCGACCCCTACACCAGCCATGGCCAGGACGGTGTAATCGACGCGAGCGGTTACATCCTCAACGACACCACGCTCGCGATTCTTGAAAAGCAGGCGCTCACTCAGGCCGCCGCCGGCGTGGATATCGTCGCGCCCTCGGACATGATGGACGGACGCATCGGCCGCATTCGCTCCGCGCTGGACAAGAGGCGATTCATCCACACCCGCATCATGGCCTATTCCGCCAAGTATGCGTCCGGCTATTACGGCCCGTTTCGCGATGCGGTCGGCTCCGCCGCCAACCTGGGCAAGGGCAACAAGTTCACCTACCAGATGGACCCCGCCAACAGCGACGAGGCGCTGTGGGAGGTGGGCCTGGATCTGCAGGAAGGCGCCGACATGGTGATGGTGAAACCGGGCATGCCCTATCTCGACATCCTGCGGCGGGTAAAGGACGAATACAAGGCGCCGACTTTCGTCTATCAGGTCAGCGGCGAATACGCCATGCTCAAGGCCGCGGGCAAAAACGGCTGGATCAACGAGAGGGTTTGCGCCATGGAAGCGCTGCTCGGATTCAAGCGCGCCGGCGCCGACGGAATCCTTACCTATTACGCGCTCGATGCGGCGCAGTGGCTCAAGGAAGCCTGAAATCCAGCGCGAGCGCGTTGCAGGCGAGGCGCAGGCTCTCCCGCGCCTTTGCGGCCGGGTTCACCGGCGCCGCCTTTTCGCCTAGCCGAAAATAATCGCCACGCCGTGCGCCTCGGCTGCGCCGACGGCGACCGAGCCGTCGGGCATGCGCGTCGGATGCAATCCCCCGGCGCGCAGGGCTCGCTCCGCCGAGTCGCGATCGCTGACGTGGATGAATAAGGCTGCCATGCAGGGCTGGTGACGCGCGCTGATCCATACTCCGGGCAATCGTTTCGCCAGCGCAGGCTCGCTCACGACGGCGATGGGGGTGTCGCCGGTATCGATCAGCAGACCTTCGCTGATGGTCTTGGCCTTGACGTCGAACAGGCGCTCGTAAGCGGCCGCGGTCGCGGCGACGTCGGCGCTGACGATGGCGATCGCGGCGAGGCCCGTAGCCGTATTGGCATGCGCCTGGTACTCGGGGCGCCACACCACATCGCGGGTGAAATGCTGGCACAGAAACACCTGTCCGCCCGGGGTCTGTTCCAGGCCCAGCTGGGTGATGCGAAACGACGCGGTCTTCGTGCCCTCGGGCAATTGCACCGGTCGCGAGAAATCGACCGGCTCGGAAGGCGCGAGCGCCGCCGCGGTGAGCTCGCCGAAAGCACCGCGCGCGTTGTCGGTCTTCAGCGCGACTGCCGCCAGGCCGTCACCGATACGCGCAAAGTCATAGTAGTACTCGCGGCCCGGCAGGCGCTGCGGCACCATGAGCAATTCGAAATAGTTCGTGCCGAACATGACGCAGTGGTTCTCGGAACCCAGCGTATGATGGCCGCGGGGCGTGAGGGTGAAGCCCATGCGCCTGAACGTATCCTGCGTCGAATCCAGGTCGCGCACCGCGATGACCACGTGGTCTATGCCCTTGACGTGTTTTCTCACAGTTGTTCTCTCGTTCTGCGGACGCGCCATTATAATTGCGTTGGCGATCGTTGCCGAGAGAGGTATTGAGACGTTCCGCGCAAGCTGGCCGGCCTCCCGCCTGAATCGATAAGTTAGTGCTTCCTGTCATTGAGAGGGCTGAAATATGCCGACTTTGGACAAGCTGCTGCCGCTGCATGCAGACATGGCCAACTGGCGCCACGACCTGCACGCACACCCGGAAACCGCCTTCGAGGAGCAGCGCACCTCCGCCCTGGTGGCGCGACAACTCGAGTCTTTCGGCCTGCGCGTGCATCGAGGCCTGGGCCGCACCGGCGTCGTGGGCACGCTCTCGTCGGGTTCGGGCAAGCGTGCCATCGGCCTGCGCGCGGACATGGATGCGCTGCACATACACGAACAGAACGCCTTTGGTCACCGCTCCCGGAATGAGGGAAAAATGCACGCCTGCGGACACGACGGCCATACCGCCATGCTGCTCGGCGCGGCGAAATATCTGTCCGAGACCAGGAACTTCGACGGCACGGTGCACTTCATTTTCCAGCCGGCCGAGGAAAACGAAGGCGGCGGACGCGAAATGGTGGAACAGGGCCTGTTCGAAAAATTTCCCTGCGAGTCAGTGTACGGCATGCACAACTGGCCGGGCATGCCGGCAGGTCAGTTCGGCGTGCGCGCCGGACCGATGATGGCCTCGTTCGACATTTTCGAGATCGAACTGAGCGGCCGCGGATCCCACGCCGCCCTGCCGCATACGGGCATCGACCCGATTGTCGCGGCATCTGCGCTGGTGCAGGCCTTGCAGACCATCGCCAGCCGCAATGTCGACCCGATCGAATCGGCAGTGGTCTCGGTCACCCAGATCCACGCCGGCGATACCTGGAACGTGATTCCCGATGCGGCCGTCGTGCGCGGCACCACGCGCGCATTCAAGCCCGATGTGCAGGATCTGATCGAGCGCCGCCTGCGCGAAATCAGCGCCAGCATCGCGGCGGCTTACGGCGCCCGGATCAAAGTCCGCTATGAGCGCCGCTACCCGCCGCTGATCAACGCCGCGCCCGAAGCGGAAGTCTGCGCCTCGGTCATGCGCGCGATGGTCGGGCCGGAGAACGTGGTGCAGGTGCCGCCGGTGATGGGCTCGGAAGACTTCGCCTTCATGCTGCAAGCGAAGGCCGGCTGCTATGTCTTCGTCGGCAACGGGCCGGGCGAGGGCGGCTGCATGCTGCACAACCCCCATTACGATTTCAACGACCAGATACTGCCGCTGGGGGCGGGCTACTGGTCAAACCTGGTCGAGCACATACTGTCCGCGCCGGCTTAGCCCGGCACGGCAGGGCGCGCTAGCGGCGCGGGTCTGTGCCCGCACCCGCATCAGCGCGTTTCGGAATGCGCAGCAGCAATTTGACTTGAGTTTCCATATTTTCTGCAGCACCTCAACGGGAGCACCATTCATGTTTTACATAGATCACGCAAAGGGCGGCGGCGCCGACGTCATGAACCTCGCCGAGGGGCCCGTGCCCCAGCCGCAAGCGGGTGAGGTCCTGATCGAAGTGCGCTACGCCGGAGTCAACCGCCCGGACGTGTCCCAGCGCTCCGGCAGCTATCCGCCGCCGCCGGGCGCCTCCCCCATCCTCGGGCTGGAAGTCGCCGGCCGCGTGCACGCCGTCGCACCCGACGTGAAACAGTGGAAAACAGGCGATCTGGTCTGTGCGCTGACGCCGGGCGGCGGCTACGCCGAATACTGCGCGGTGCCGGCAGCGCATTGCCTGCCTATCCCCAAGGGCCTGTCGTTGCAGGAGGCGGCAGCCCTGCCGGAAAATTTCTATACCGTCTGGACCAACGTGTTCGACCGCGGCCGGCTGAAGGCCGGGGAAACCTTCCTCGTGCACGGCGGATCCAGCGGCATCGGCCTCACCGCGATCCAGCTGGCAAAGGCCTTCGGCGCGACCGTCTATACCACCGTGGGCAATCAGGAGAAGGCGCAGTTCTGCCGCAACATCGGTGCGGATGCCGCGATCAACTACCGCGAGCAAGACTTCGTCGCCGAGCTGGCGCAACTCACCGGCAAGAAGGGCGTGGACCTGATCCTGGACATGGTCGGCGGCCCTTATATCGAGAAAAACCTCAAGTCGCTGGCGCTGGAAGGGCGCCTGGTGCAGATCGCATTCCTGCAAGGGAGCAAGGTCGCGCTGGACGTGATGCCGCTGATGATCAAGCGGCTCACCTACACCGGCTCGACCCTGCGTCCGCGCACCGTGGCGCAGAAAGCCGCGATCGCGCAGGACTTGCACAAGCAGGTCTGGCCGCTGCTGGAATCGGGCAAGGTGAAGCCGGTGATCCACGCGAGCTTCCCGCTAAAGGATGCGAAGCTCGCGCATGAACTCATGGAATCGAGCAAGCACATCGGCAAGATCCTGCTCGAAGTGAAAGCCTAGGCCGGCGTTACGAACCGGCAAGGGAAGATCAGGCGGTCAGAGTTTCACGGCGCGATCGAGGGAGCCAAGGAAAACGTCTGCCGCCTGGTAGCCTACCACCCGCAGACCTTCGATCTCCCTGCCTTGGCGGTCGAAGAAAATGATGCCGGGTGGTCCGAACAGGCTGAAGCGCTTGAGCAGGGCTTTGTCCTCGTCCGAATTGGCGGTCACGTCCGCCTGCAGCAACAGCATTTGCCCCATTTTCGCCTTCACTCGGGGGTCGGTGAAGGTAAAGGTTTCCATTTCCTTGCACGATACGCACCAGTCGGCATAAAAGTCGAGCATCACCGGCTTGCCCGCGGCTTGCAGCCTGGCATCGAGTTCCGCCAGGTTCTTTACGCGCGCGAATCGCGTTTCCGGCACACCGCCCCCGCTGCCTGCCGTGAGGCCCGATAGCGGCCGCAGCACATCGCGGCTGCCGGCAAATACGCCTATCGCCAGCGCCGTACCCGCAAGCAGCGCCAGGAAACCCACGGCTTTCCACAGGCGCGTGAGAGTCCCGGCGTCGGCCGGCAGCGGATCGATAGCGCGCAGCACCATGGCCGATCCGATCAGCAGCGCCGCCCAGGCTAGCATCTGCGCCGCCGCCGGCAGCACCGGCGACACGATCCAGATGGCGACGGCGAGCAGCAGCACGCCGAAGAAATGCTTCACCGAGCGCATCCAATGGCCGGATTTTGGCAGGAACGCACCCTCGAACACGCCCACCAGGATCAGCGGCACGCCCATGCCGATGGACATGGCAAACAGCGCGATGCCCCCCAGCGCCACGTCGCGGGTCTGGCTGATGTAGAGCAGCGCACCGGCGAGCGGCGCGGCTACGCAGGGACTGACAATGGCGGCGGAAAACACCCCCATCAGCACCACTGCGCCCAGATGTCCGCCCTTGAAACGGTTGCTCGCATGGGTCATGCGCGTGTGAAAGGCCGCCGGCAGCTGCAATTCGTAGAAGCCGAACATCGATAGCGACAGCAGCACGAACACTGCGGCGAAGGCGGACAGGACCCAGGGATTCTGCAGCGCTGCGGACAGCAGGCTGCCCGACAGCGCGGCGCCGACGCCGATTGCGGTATAGGTCACCGACATGCCCAGCACATAGGCCAGGGACAGGGTGAAAGCGCGGGTGCGCGTGGCGTCGCGGCCTTCGCCGACGATGATGCCGGACAATATCGGGATCATCGGCAACACGCAGGGAGTGAACGTGAGCAGGATGCCGGCACCGAAAAAAGCCGCAGCGATCAGCCACAGGCTGCCCGAGGCGAGGAGCCGCTGGAAGCGTGCTTCGTCGTTGCCGGCCCCCTGCGCCGCAGCGTCGACGGTCGGACTCGCGGCAGCCGCGCTGCCGGCTGCGGGGAGCTGGATCTGCGCCGTTTGCTCCTGCGGCACATAACACACGCCGGCGTCGGCGCAGCCTTGGGAGGTGACCTTGAGCTTGATTTTTTCCCCGGCAGCTTCCTGTGCCAGCGGCAGGCGGATACGCAGTTCCTTGCGATAGGTTTCGACTTTGCCGAAGTACTCGTCGTTGTGGACATCACCATGCGGGAACTGTGCGCTGCCAAGTTTGACTGTATCGGGCTCGACCGCGAACTTGAACTTGTCGCGGTACATGTAATAGCCGTCGGCGATCTGGTAGCGCAGTTCCAGCGTGCTCGCGTCCAGCGCGCGCGCCGAGAATTTGAACGCCACTTCCGGCGGCAGCAGCTCCTGAGCTGCAGCTATTCCATACAGGGAGAGCGCAAGCAGCAGCGCGAAAAGTCGATATAGTTTGGTTCGCATATGGGATGGTGGGCTCAGACTGGCGTGCCGGCGCGCGTTTCGGACTCGACCCAGTGCAGATAGGCCGGCAGGGCGCCAGTTACTGGGACCGCGATGATTTCGGGAAGTTCATACGGATGGTTGGCGCGGATCGAGGCTTCCAGCTCGGCATAACGGTCCTGCGTGGTTTTGATCAGCAGCGGATGCTCCTCGTCATGCTGGATCTCGCCCTGCCAGCGATAGACCGAACTGCAGGGGGCGAGGACGCTGACGCAGGCGGCCAAGCGCCGCTCAATCAGCAGGAGCGCGAGCTTTTCCGCAGTTTCGCGGTCCGGCAGGTTGGTGAAAACGATCAGGCTGTCCATGCGCGCCTGCGCTTCAGCCGGCCGCGCGCTTCGGCACGCCTTCGTAGACGGTGGGGTAGCGCAGGCGCACGCCCAGCTCGGCCTTCATGCGCGCATTGACCAGGCGGCGCGATTCGCGCATGAAAGACAGCAGCCCTTCGGAAATCGCGCCCGCTTCCGCCGCTGCGCGCGCAACTCGCGGCGGGCGCGGCAGCCCGGCACGGTCAGCCACCAGATCGAAGTAATCGCCCATTTTCATTTCGCTGTCGTCGCTCGCATTGTATACGCGGCCGGCCGCAGCGCTTTCCAGTGCCTTCCCGCAGATCGCTGCCAGGTCCTCGGCATGAATGTGGTTGGTGTAGACGTCATCCTCGGCGCGCAATACCGGCGCTCCGCGCCTGAGCTGCGCCAAAGGCAGGCGCTCGGCCGCGTAGATTCCGGGCACGCGCAGCACTGCCACCGCGGCGCCGCATTGCGCTCCCCAGGCGAGCAGCGCTCGCTCTGCGTCGGCGCGGCGAGCACCGCGCGCAGTCTGCGGCGCCAGCGGCCGGTCTTCGTCCACCCAGGCGCCGCCGCAATCGCCGTAGACGCCGCTGGTGCTGATGTAAACCAGGCGCTCGGGCGGTCGCGGCGCGAGCGCGGCGATCAGATTGGCGCTGCGCTGGTCGCACTCGCCGCCATCGGCCGGCGGCGCCAGATGCAGCACCAGATCCGCAAGCGCAGCCAGCGGCGTCAGCGTCGCCGGATCATCGAGGTCGCCTGCGATGGGTTTTGCGCCAAGGGCGGCAATGCGTTCGGCCTGGGCCGGAGAGCGCACCAGCCCGAACACCTGATAAGCGCGCGCGAGTTGCGGCAAGGCGCGCAGCGCGATATCGCCGCAGCCAACGATGAGCAGCTTCTTCATAGTAAAATTGTACCCGCTCCTGTAACTCTAGTATCGCCCATGTCCTATCAGGTCACTATCCGCCCCAGCGGCCACAGCTTCCACGTCCAGCCCGACGAGACCGTGCTCGTCGCCGCGCTGCGCGAGGGTTTCAGCCTCGCTTATGGCTGCCGCAACGGCGCCTGCGGCAGCTGCAAGGGCAAATTGCTCGAAGGCAAGGTCGATTACGGAAAGCATTCGGATAGCGCGCTCAGCGCCGCCGAGCAGGCGAGCGGCCTTGCGCTGTTTTGCGTCGCCCGCCCCTTGAGCGACATCGTCATCGAGTGCCGCGAGGTCGGCGCGATCAAGGACCAGCAGATCAAGATCCTGCCCTGCCGCGTGCAGACCATCGACCACCCCGCGCCGGACGTGGCGGTGATTTCGCTCAAGCTTCCGGCCAACGAGCGCCTGCAGTACCTGGCCGGTCAGTATATCGAGTTCCTGCTGAAGGACGGCAAGCGCCGCAGCTATTCCCTCGCAAACGCCCCGCATGACGACGCCTTGCTGCAGATCCACGTGCGCCACCTGGCCGGAGGCCTGTTCACGGACCATGTGTTCGGAAAAATGAAGGCGCGCGACATCCTGCGCTTCGAAGGACCGCACGGCACGTTCTTTCTGCGCGAGGACAGCGAAAAGCCGATGGTGCTGCTCGCCAGCGGTACCGGATTCGCGCCGATCAGGGCGATCGTCGAGCACGCGCTATACAAGGGCATCACGCGCCCCATGACCCTGTATTGGGGCGGCCGCCGGCCGCGCGATCTTTACTTGGATGAACTCGCCCGCGACTGGGCGGCGAAGCACGCCCATTTCCGCTACGTGCCGGTGGTGTCGGACGCCCTGCCCGAGGACGCCTGGAACGGGCGCACCGGTTTCGTCCATCGCGCGGTGATCGAGGACTTTGCCGATCTCTCCGGCCACCAGGTCTATGCCTGCGGCGCGCCGGTGGTGATCGAAGCGGCGCGGCGCGACTTCTGCGCGCTGTGCGCGCTGCCGCCGGAGGAGTTTTATGCCGACTCCTTCACCACCGAGGCCGATTTGGCCAAGGTGAAGTAAGCGTGATGCAAACCTCACGCGCCTAATACAGTTGTCGTTAGGCGCCTGATCTGGGGAAGCACGAGGGGGGTGCCGGAAGCAAGCCCCCCGGGCGATATCCCCTCGTATGTTGTTAGGTCCGCTAAAGCATTTGTCGGCGCCGGCCGATAAACGGGGTGAACCTCCCGCGGCCTGCGCCTATGTCCTCCCTGAACCAGCCGCCGGCCATGCGCCTGCTCGGTTCAGGCAGGGCGTATCAGCCGGAACTGCTGGCGCTGATGGAGCGGGTCGAGCTGCTGACGGTACTGAGCGGGCGCGAGCTGGAGCTGCTCTCGCACCACCTGCAGAGCTACGCAGCCGAACCCGGCTGCGTCATTTTCCGCGAGGGCGACCCTGGCCACTATATGTGCCTGCTGGTGAGCGGACGCGTCACAACCTACAAGGAATCGGATGTCGAGCACAGGGCGCAGGTCGCCGACGAAAGGCGCGGCCGCAGCATAGGCGAAATGGCGCTGATCGACGGCGAGCCGCGCTCCGCCACCTGCGTCGCGACCGAGCCCTCGGTGCTATTGCTGCTGAGCCAGTCCGACTTCGCGCGCCTGGGCGAAGAGCGCCCGGCGCTCGCGCTGAAACTGGTGCTGTGCATCGCCAGGCTGATGAGCCGGCGACTGCGCCTGACCAGCGGCCGACTGGTCGATTACCTGGATTCCTGAGCGGCCTTTACTCGACCTCGCCCAGGTAGGCGGCGCGCACTTTCGGGTCTGTGAGCAGATCGCGCGCCGGCCCCGACAGCGTGATCAGCCCGGTTTCCATTACATAGCCGCGGCTGCCGACCTCCAGCGCCAGCCGCGCGTTCTGCTCTACCAGCAGGATGGTCACGCCTTCCTTCGCCACCTCGAGTATGGTCTCGAATATCTTCTGCACCATCAGCGGCGCGAGCCCCATGCTGGGCTCGTCCAGCAACAACAGCTTCGGCCGGCTCATGAGCGCGCGCCCGATGGCGAGCA
Organism: Pseudomonadota bacterium; assembly: GCA_021825225.1. Lineage (GTDB taxonomy): Bacteria > Pseudomonadota > Gammaproteobacteria > Burkholderiales > SG8-39 > 2-12-FULL-64-23. The sequence continues at coordinate 93 of JAKAIH010000032.1, read as the reverse complement.
TCTGCTGCTCGCCGCCGGAGAGCGTGCCGGCGGACTGGCTGCGGCGCTCGGCCAGGCGCGGGAACAGGCTGTACACGCGCTGCAGATCCAGTT
>JAKAIH010000543.1 GCA_021825225.1 Pseudomonadota bacterium | reverse complement strand
CTCCGGCTTGATCGGCAACATCGGCCAGGCCAATTACGGCGCGGCCAAGCTCGGCATCACCGCGCTGTCGAAAATGATCGCGATGGACATGGCGCGCTACAAGGTGCGCTCCAACTGCATCGCGCCTTTCGCCTGGAGCCGCATGATCGGCTCGATCCCGGCCGACACGCCGGAAGCCAAGGCGCGCGTGGACAAACTCAAGACCATGGAAGCGGCCAAGATCGCGCCGATGGCCGTGTATCTGTGCAGCGATGCCGCGCAGGAGGTCAGCGGCCAGGTATTCGCAGTGCGCGCCAACGAAATCTTCCTCATGAGCCAGCCGCGCCCGCTGCGCTCGGTGCACCGCGACGGCGGCTGGACCGCCGAGAGCATCGCCGAGCACGCGATCCCCGCGATGAAAGCCGGCTTCTACGGCCTGGACCGCTCGCAGGACGTGTTCAGCTGGGATCCGGTCTGAACCCCAGGTCATTCTCCAACGCCGCCACGGAAACCCGATGCCCATCGATTACGACAAGATAAAGAACTGGCCCTTCCCCGACGTCGAGCAGAGCTACAGCGAGAAGGACAGCATCCTGTATGCGCTGGGCGTGGGCTACGGCCACGATCCCATGGACGAAGCGCAGCTGCGCTTCGTGTACGAGAAGAACCTGCAGGCGGTGCCGACCATGGCGGTGGTACTGGGCTATCCCGGCTTCTGGGTCAAGGACCCGGCGAGCGGCATCGACTGGGTCAAAATCGTGCATGGCGAGCAGGCGCTGCGCATCCACCGGCCCATTCCCGCCTCCGGCACCGTCATCGGACGCACGCGCATCAAGGCCCTGGTCGACAAGGGCAAGGACAAGGGTGCGCTCTTGATCCAGGAGCGCAGCATCGTCGACAAGAAAAGCGGCGCGTTGCTGGCGACGCTGGAGCACACCACCTTCTGCCGCGGTGACGGCGGCTTCGGCAAAGGCGACCCGGCGCCGCCCCCGCCTCCTGCCGTGCCCGACGGGACTCCGGATGCGACCTGCGATCTGCCCACGCTGCCGCAGGCCGCGCTGATCTACCGCCTGTGCGCAGACAACAATCCGCTGCACGCCGACCCTGCGGTGGCCAAGGCGGCGGGCTTTGCGCGCCCGATCCTGCACGGGCTGTGCAGCTACGGCGTCGCCGGCCACGCGATCCTCAAGACCTGGTGCGGCTACGATCCGGCGAAACTGGGCGGCCTGTCGCTGCGCTTCTCCGCGCCGGTGTTTCCGGGCGAAACCATACGCACCGAGATGTGGCGGCGCGACGGCAACATCCTGTTCCGCTCGCGCGTGCTCGAGCGCAATGTGGTGGTGCTCAACAACGGGGTGGCGACGATCAATCCCTGAGCCCGCATGAGCGACGACACTCTCAGGATGCTGCGCGAGAGCGCGGCCGATTTCGCCAGGCTCGACGCGGCGCGCGTGCGCCGCCTGCGCGGCACGGCTCCGGGTTTCGAGCGCGAAGTATGGCGGCAGCTGGCGGACATGGGCTGGCTCGGCGTGCTGATTCCCGAGGAACACGGCGGGCTGGGCCTGGGCCTGCACGCCGCCGTCATCATCGCCGAGCAGTTCGGGCGCGCGCTCTACCCCGAGCCCTATTCCGCCTCGGCCGTGGCCGCGACCCTGGCGCTGCTCCATGGCGACAATACCGAACTCCAGCGGCGCCTGTTGCCGCAACTCGCGTCCGGCGAACTCGTTGCCGGCCTCGCCTGGCAGGACGAGCGCGGCGGGCTCGAGCTCGAACAGTGTGCGGTGACGGTCGGTGAGCAAGGCGGCAGGCCGGTGCTGGCCGGAAGCAGCCGTTTCGCCTCCGTCCCGGGCGCGGACGGCTTCATCGTCGCGGCGCGCTCGGCGCAGGGACTGGAATTGCACTGGGTCGAGCGGACTGCCGCGGGCCTCGCATGCGAGCCCGAAGCGCGCGCCGACGGCAGCGCCAGCGCACGCCTGCACTTCGCTGCGGTCGCGGCGCCTGCCGCCGCGCGCGTCGCATCGGCCGCGAGCGCGCGCGCAGCGCTGCAGCTCGCGCTCGATCACGCCACCCTTGCGGCGAGTGCGGAGCTGCTCGGCCTGATGGACTGCGCGCTCGCGATGACGCTGGACTACCTGCGCACGCGGGTGCAGTTCGGCAAGCCCATCGGCAGCTTCCAGGCGCTGCAGCATCGCGCCGTCGATATGTACATCCAGAAGGAATTGAGCCGCGCCACGCTGGCCGCCGCAGTCGCGCTTGCCGACGATCCGGGCTGCACGCCCGCGCTGCGCACGGCAGCCGCCTCCAGCGCCAAGTCGCGCACTTCGCAGGCGGCACTCGCGATCTGCAAGGAGGCGCTGCAAATGCACGGCGCGATCGGCTACACCGACGAATACGACCTCGGGCTGTATTTCAACCGCGCGCTGGTGCTCTCTGCCTGGCTCGGCAACGCCAGCGCGCACCGCAGCCGCTACGCCACTTTGGTTCAAGGGACATGAAGTACGGCGTCGAACAAGAGCAGGACTGGAACGCGCTCGCGGACG
>JAKAIH010000031.1 GCA_021825225.1 Pseudomonadota bacterium | reverse complement strand
GGCGCTGGCCCTGCGACAGCACTTTCGCCGGCAACTCGGCGCAGTGGTCGACGCCGAAGCGCTCGAGCGCAGCGAGCATGCGTTTGGCCTCGGCGGACATTCCCGCCAAGGCTGCGGCGACCTGCAGGTTTTCCAGCGCCGTAAGATCGTCCTTGAGCGCGTTGAGATGGCCGATGAAAACCAGATTCCTGGAATACTCCTCGCGCTCCGAGCGTATCGGCTTGCCGCGCCAGCGCAACTCCCCGGCGCTGGGCGCAAGCAGGCCGCACATGATGCGCAGCAGGCTGGTCTTGCCGCTGCCATTTGCGCCGGCCACGCGCAGCAACTGGCCGCGACCGAGCTTGAAGCTCAAATCGGTGAACAGCCGCCGCTCGCCCCGAGTGCATTCGAGATGTCGCGCTTCAAGCATTGCCACAACGCCTTTTCAAGATGCCCGCCCCAACCATTCCCGCGAAGCCATGCCAGTGTAATCGCGCGCATAGCGTCCGTTTTTGCGCTGCATCAAAAGTCCCCCACCTACTGCGTCACCGCACGCACCATGCGTTCGGCCGGCAATATGGACGCCGGGCCGATCCTATGCCGCCCAGCACGCAACCCAGCTGAAATTGAACGTGACGCCGGCGGAATTGGCTGCGTTCGGCGCCCATGCGTCCCGCGGAAAGGCTCGCGATGAACCGGCGGCAGGCGCAGCGCGGATTATAGGGTGTTTGCGGCAACGAGGAAATGGCGGGAACCACCACTTCGGGGAATTTTTTGCGGGCTCCAGCGCACATTCGTACGCGATTGAACCTCCGGACTCGGCGCTGGTCTAACAGCGCCATTGAAAGCCATCAAGTCTCTCCGGTCTCCGGCACCGCAACCGGGGGCTGGGCCTGCTCGGGATTATCCACACTGGGCACAGTGTTTTTCTCCAGCTTGCGCAGGCGCTTTTCTTCCTGCTTTTTCTTCTTCGCCAGATCCTTCTGGCGCTTCTCGTATTGATAATTAGGTTTTGCCAATTTATTGTCCTCCCGGCTGCCGCGCTCTATCGTCGAAGTTCGAAGTATAGGCCCAAAGCGCCCGTTCCACGGAATCCCCTGCAAAAGTCATATTGCCGCGGTACGAATTTTGGAGCACGAAGGGGGCGCCCGAAGGTCCCGATCCTCCTTGAGCGAAAAGCCGCCCGGGGGATATCCCTTCGTTTTGTCAAAGACGCTCACAGCACCATCGGCTCGTTCGGCAGCTCGTTGCGGTCGGCCGCATCCGGCGGAAAATGCGCGGCAAGCAGATCGCTGATCGCCGACACACCGAGGGTGACTCCCTGCTCGAAGCGGCCGTCGGCGAATGCCCGCTGCATTTCGCCGCAGATCGCTTCCCAGGCGATGGCGCCCACTTTGCTGTGTATGCCGCGATCGGCGACGATCTCGACGCGTTTGTCCGCCAGCAGCAAATAAATCAGCACACCGCTATTGTGCTCGGTGTCCCAGACGCGCAACTGGCCGAACAGCTCCACCGCGCGGCCGCGCGCGTCCTGACCGCGCCAAAGTTGCAGCAAGGGAAGAGAGGCCTCGACGGCGAAACGCAGCTCGCCTCCATGCCGCTTTTCCTGCGCGCCGATCTGGTCGCGAATCGCGCGCAACGCCGTCGGCGGAAACGCGCGCCGTACCGACCACTGATCGGAAATAAGATGCCGCAGCAAACGTTTCCACAGCTTCAATTGTTCCCCCAGCTGCCCGAGGCTCCGCCGCCGCCAAATCCGCCGCCGCCACCGCCAAATCCTCCACCGCCGCCGAACCCGCCGCCTCCGCCAAAGCCTCCACCGCCGAAGCCGCCCGGGTAATACCCGCGGCCGCCGCTGGCCAGAGCCATGAAAAATGCAAGGACGCCGGCAATAAGGGCCGCGCCCAGCGCGCCTGCCAGCACCCAGGCGATGAAACCCGCCGCCACGCCTGTGGCCGCAGAGCCGAACAAGCGGCCAAAAATTGCCTTCAGCAAGCCGCCCGCTACGACGACCACAACCAGCAGTATTACAAACAGCGATTGGTAATCGTCGACAGTGGACGTCTGCCCTCGCGCGGGCGGCGGCAGCTTCTCGCCATCGATCAATTTCATCAACATCCCGGTTCCGTCGCGGATGCCGCCGTAAAAGTCGTTGGCGAGAAAATGCGGCGCGATCACCTCGCGAATGATGCGTTTCGCCACCACGTCGGGGATTGCTCCCTCCAGGCCGTAGCCGACCTCGATGCGCAGCTTATGGTCGTTCTTGGCGACGACCAGGATCACGCCGTCGTCGGCTCTGGCGCGTCCGATTTTCCACTGATCGGCGACGCGGATCGAATACTGCTCTATGGTTTCGGGCTGTGTGCTGGGCAGCATCAGCACCGCGATCTGGCTGCCTTTCTTCTGCTCGAACGCGCGCAGTTCGGCTTCGAGCGACGCGAGTTGCGTCGCGCTCAGCGTGCCGGTGAGGTCGGTGACGCGCGCCTTGAGCGGCGGCACGGCGACTTCGTCCGCCGCGCCGGCGACCGACGCGAACAGCAGCGCGAGAATGCCGAGCAGGCGTATCAGGGCGCGCATCGGGATCCGCAGCGCGGCTCCGCAGCTGTGCTCACTTGTTCGGTGTCGGTGCCGCGTTGGCCGGCGCAGACGCCGCGGCAGGCTTGTCGAAACTCACCGTCGGCGGCTTGGCGATGGCCTTCTCGTCCTCGACCGCGAAATTGGGTTTCACCTGGTAGCTGAACATCATCGCCGTCAGGTTGTTGGGAAACGTGCGCAGCAGCGTGTTGTATTCCTGCACCGACTTGATGTAGCGGTTGCGCGCCACCGCGATGCGGTTCTCGGTGCCTTCGAGCTGCGCCTGCAGGTCGCGGAAATTCGCGTCGGATTTCAGCTGCGGATAGTTTTCCGATACCACCAGCAGCCTTGAGAGCGCGCTCGACAGGCCGGCCTGCGCCTGCTGGAATCTTGCGAACGCCGCCGGATCGTTGATCAGTTCGGGCGTTGCCTGGATGCTGCCCACGCGCGCACGCGCATCGGTCACTTGGGTCAGAACCTGCTGCTCCTGCGCCGCGAAACCCTTCACCGTATTCACCAGGTTCGGCACCAGATCGGCGCGCCGCTGGTATTGGTTCAGCACTTCGGACCAGCTCGCCTTGATCTGCTCGTCGCCACGCTGCATGTCGTTGTAGCCGCAGCCGGAGAGACCCAGGGTGACCGCCGCCAGCATTATCGCCAGGAATCTGCGCATAGGAATTCTCCTCGTGAGGTTCTGCTGCTCAAGTGGGGGCGCGCGCGCCGATATTCAAGGCGTCGCCGCGCGGATTCAGGCTTTCGCACCCAGGTCCGCCATGGTGCGGCGAGCGAAGCACAAGTCTTCCCAGGCCTTCGCCTTGTCCGGCAGGTTGCGCAGCAGGTAAGCAGGATGATAGGTGACGATCAGCGGCACGCCCTGGTAGCGATGCACCCGCCCGCGCAGCGAGGCGATACTCGCGTCAGTGGCTAGCAGCGTCTGGCAGGCGAAGCGTCCCATCGCCAGGATCAGCCTGGGCCGGATCAATTCGACTTGGCGCAGCAGCAGCGGCGAGCACCGCTCCACTTCCGCATGCTCGGGATTGCGGTTCCCCGGCGGCCGGCACTTGAGCACATTGGCGATATAGACGTTCTCCCCGCGCTTCAGTTCTATGCCCGCGAGCATGCCGTCGAGCAGTTTGCCGGCCTGGCCGACGAAGGGCTCGCCGCGCGCATCCTCTTCCGCGCCCGGCGCCTCCCCCACCAGCAGCCAATCCGCCTGCTCGTCGCCGACGCCGAACACGGTTTGGGTGCAGGTCTTGCGCAGTCCGCAGGCCGTACAAGCGGCGACCTCCGCCTTGAGTTCGCCCCAGTCCATGCGCGCGATGCGCCCGGCGCGATCTTCCGCTGACACTGTCGGCGATGCTGCATCCGCTGACGCAGCCGCAACGGAAGCGGCGGCGACGCGCTGCGGCGCCTCCTCGGCCGGCGCAGCCGCATCCCGGTCCTTGAGCCGCCACAGCGGCGTCAATCCCATTTCTTCGAGGAACAACGCGCGGCGCGGGTTCATAGCGGCAGGCTGTAGATCAGCGCGTCCTCGCGGCCGGCCTGCGCCGGGTAGTACTCGCGTCTCAGCCCCACGCGCTGAAATCCATGACGCTGGTACAAGCGCAGCGCTGCAGCATTGGAGGGCCGCACTTCCAAGAATATCAGCCGTGCGCCGAGCTCGCGCGCGGCCGCGCGCAGCCGTTGCAGCAACCGGCCGCCATGTCCCTGTCTTTGCCAGGCGGCGGCGATCGAGAGGTTGAGCAGATGCGCCTCGTCCGCAGCCAGCATCAGCACGGCATAGCCGATCGGCTCGCCGTCGCGCTCATACATCCAGCAGCTGTAGCCGGCAGCGAGCGAGTCGCGGAAATTGCCCTGCGTCCAGGGGAAGTCGTAGATCGCGTTCTCGATTGCCACCACCGCCGGCAGGTCGGCCTCGGCCATCGGGCGCAGCTTGAGCACAGGCTTGAGTACGGCGCTCATCGTTCGCTCGATTTCAGCGCCACTTTGTCGCGCACGTACAGCGGCACCGCAGCAGCCGCATCCAGGCCCTGGCCCGCCGCGAACACAGAGCGCGCCAGGCGCAGCATCGCCGCTGCGTTCGGCACGGCCTCGGCGTCGGCGCGCGCGATCGCGCCGTCGTAGCGCTGCGTCAGCGCAGCGCCATGCACGCGAAAACCGCTGCCGCAAGCGAACCAGTCGCTGCCCTCGACCGCGGGCACGGCCTCGGGTTTGTACAGTCCGGGTGGATGCATTTCGATCCAGTTGCCGCCGCTCTTGCGATACGCGCCATGGTACACCTCGCCCATGCGCGCATCGAGGCAGGCAATCACCTTGTCGGCGCCGCAATCTTCCGCCAGTGCAAGCAGCGTGCCGATGCCGGCAACCGGCAGATTGCGCGCGAGCGCCAGACCTTGCGCGAGACCGCAGGCAATGCGCAGTCCGGTAAACGATCCGGGCCCGGCGCCGTAGGCGATGCCCTCGATCGCGCCCATGTCCAGTTGCGCTTCCTGCAGCAGTTCGCGCAAGGCCGGCAAAGCGAGTTCGGAGTGCCTTTGTCCGGCGTGAAAGCTGCGCTCGAACAGCTGCGCGCCGCGCGAGACGGCGAGCGAACAGAATTCGGTGGAAGTTTCCAGTGCGACGAGATTCACGGCAGGCGGCGCGACACAATGGCGCATTTTAGCGTATCCGCGGCGAGGCACCGCTGGTCCTTGACACGCCGACGCACCGCGCCCAAGATGCGCCGAAACAATAAACATAGAACTATAACTATCAACGAGGACAATATGAAACGATACGCTTGCCTGCTTCTGCTGGCGCTGCTCGCCGGCCCCGCGCTGGCCGAGGACGCCTACCCCAACCGTCATATCAGCATGGTCGTGCCTTTTCCTCCGGGCGGCATCGCCGACCTGACCGGCCGGCCCACTGCGTTCGCAATGGAAAAAGCGCTGAAGCAGCGCATCATCATTGAAAACCGGGCCGGCGCCGGCGGCGCGATCGGCATGGCCTATGTCGCCAACGCCAAACCCGACGGCTACACCATCATGATGGCCTTGTCCTCGATCTCGATTCTCCCCGAGGCGGAAAAACTGTTCGAGCGCAAGCCGCCCTACCAGATGAACCAGTTCGCGCCGATCGCCTTGATCTCGGCCGATCCCACGGTGCTGGTGGTGCGCGCCGACAGCCCGTGGAAAAACGTGAAGGACCTGGTCGAGGACGCGAAGAGGCGCCCGGGCAAGATCAGCTTCAGCTCCTCCGGCATCTACGGGACGCTGCACATGGCGATGGAAATGTTCGCCCAGTCCGCCGGCGTCCAACTCTGGCACGTGCCCTATACCGGCGGCGGACCGGCCATGAATGCGCTGGTCGGCGGCCACGTCGACGCGCTCGCTTCAGGTCCGGCCGCGGTCATCGGCCAGATCAAGGGCGGCAAGCTGCGCGCGCTGGCCACCTGGGGCGACAAGCGCCTCGCGGCGCTGCCCGACGTACCGACGTTCAAGGAGCTGGGCTACAACGTCGAGTTCTACATCTGGTCGGGCCTGTTCGCGCCCGCAGGAACGCCGGCGCCCGTGATCGCGGCACTGCGCGACGCGGCGAAAAAAGCGGTCGCAGATCCGGAGTTCAAGGCAGTCATGGCCAAGATCGAGACGCCGATCTACTACCTCGACGCACCGGAGTTCCAGAAGTTCTGGGACAAGGACGCGGCCATGCTCGCCGCCGCGGTCAAGCGCGTAGGCAAGGTGGAAGAAAAGAAATAGCGTAGACGCGGCGACTTGAATACGAATTGGATCGTCTGCACCGCTGGAGCAAAGCTGCGATTTTGCGCGGACGAGAAGCTGTCCGCGCGGACCGCCGATTGTGCACGGATAAAAATCCATCCGCGCACAATCGGCGATCTTGTATAAAAGCAGACCCAAACTTTTCCTGCTTTTGCGCATAACCGTGCTTTTGGTGCGGATGGCTTTTATCCGCACCAAAAGCACGGTTGGCGCGCGCAGCGCGCAAGCCCTGCTGGCTCGGTGAACGGCTGAATTGCTACGCGCGCGGCTCGACATCCAGCCGCACCGCGATGCCCTCGAGGCCCGGACCGGCCGCGGGATAACGCTGCATCACCAGCGGATCGTGCCCGGGAACGATCCAGCGCGGATCGTCGGCGAGCTCGCGCAACCTGCGGTAGCCCTCGACCATGGCGCCGACGCTGTGCACGATGGGAAACGGCCGCACCTGCTCCATGTTGGCGTAGAGGTGGGTTGCGTCCGAGGCGAGCACGATCCAGCCGATGCGGGTGTGCACGCGCACCGACTGTATGCCCATGGTGTGGCCGCCGATGTGGTGCACCGACAGCCCGGGCGCGAGCGCGGCATCGCCGTCGTAGAACTGCACCCTGCCCCTGTACACTTCGCGCACCATGCCCACCACCTCTTCCACTTCGTAGGCGTGTGAAAATATCGACTGCGCCATGTGGCGGCCGGTGGCGTATTGCATTTCCTTGTCCTGCAGGTGGAACCTGGCATTGGGGAACAGGGCGAAGTTGCCTACATGGTCGTAGTGCAAATGGGTGATGATCACGTCGCGCACCTCGGCCGCATCCACACCGAGGCGCGCGAGGCCGGCATCCGGCGCGAGCAGCATCTTGCGCCCGCGGCGCTCGGCCACGCGCAGTTCGAACCCGGTGTCGACGACGAAAGTGCGCGCGGGGCTGCGCACGAGCCAGACGAAATAATCGAGCGGACTGCCCTCCTCGTGCGGATCGCCGTCGATGAAATTGTCGGACGCCTTGCGCGCCAGCGTCGCATAGCGGATGGCATAGACTTCGTAATCTTCGGTCGCGTGCATCCCCATCTCCTTTGCTTTCAAGACTGCGCACGTGCGCAGCGGCATCGAACCGAAACCCTGCATGCAGCGTGCAAACCCAGGGCAATTATGGCGACGGGCCGGACAAAAAACCAGAATATTTGGCGCGATGAAGTTAAAATCCCGCACATCCCGTCGGATTCCCCCGCACCCGCAAAATCGAATTCACCACATCGGAGTAGCCATGGCAGCAGCACAAGGAAAAGTCATTATCACCTGCGCGATTACCGGCTCCATCCACACGCCGACGATGTCGCCCTACCTGCCGGTCACGCCGGACGAAATCGCGGATGGCGCGATCGGCGCGGCGCAGGCGGGCGCCGCGATCGTGCACCTGCACGCGCGCGATCCCGCCGACGGCAGGCCGACGCAGGATCCGCAGGCGTTCATGCGCTTTCTGCCGAAGATCAAGGCCGCCTCCGACGTGGTGATCAACCTCACCACCGGCGGCGCGCCCACCATGAGTCCCGAAGAGCGCCTGCAGCCCGCGCTGCAGCTCAAGCCCGAGGTCGCATCCCTCAACATGGGTTCGATGAATTTCGGCCTGTACGAAATGCTGGGGCGCTACAAGGAGTTCAAGTACGACTGGGAGCAGCCTTATCTCGCCGGATCGGACGAACGCATATTCAAGAACACATTCCGCGACATCGCCTACATCCTCGAGTCCTGCGCCAGCAACGATACCCGCTTCGAGATCGAGTGCTACGACATCGGACACCTGTACACGGCGGCGCACTTCCTCGATCGCGGGCTGCTCAAGCCGCCGCTGTTCATCCAGTCGGTTTTCGGCCTGCGCGGCGGCATCGGTCCGCACCCGGAGGACGTGCTGCACATGAGGCGCACCGCCGATCGCCTGTTCGGCGATGCCTACCTGTGGTCGGTGCTGGGCGCGGGGCGCAATCAGATGTTCATCGCCGCGCAGTCCGCCGTGATGGGCGGCAACGTGCGCGTCGGTCTCGAAGACAGCCTGTGGCTGGGGCGCGGCACCCTGGCCAAATCCAATGCGGAACAGGTTACCAAGGTGCGCCGCATTCTCGAGGAAATCGGCCTGCAGGTGGCCACGCCCGACGAAGCACGAAAAATGCTGAAGCTCAAGGGCGGCAACAAGGTCGCATTCTGATCGCATATTTTCCCTTTTGATAAATTTCCATTTTTAAGTGAGCAACCATGAAAACGCACAAAATCGCAGTCATCGCCGGTGACGGCATCGGCAAGGAAGTCATGCCCGAGGGCGTGCGCGCGCTCGACACTGCTGCACGCAAGTTCGGCATCGGCCTCGCCTTCGATCATTTCGACTGGAGCAGCGACAACTACGACAAGCACGGCTGGTGGATGCCGCCGGACTGGAAGGACAAGGTTGGCGGGCACGACTGCATTTTCTTCGGCGCCACCGGCTGGCCGGCAAAGGTGCTGGACCACGTCTCGCTGTGGGACTCGCTGATCAAGTTCCGGCGCGAGTTCGACCAGTACGTCAACCTGCGCCCGGTGCGGCTGATGCCCGGCGTGAAGTGCCCGCTTGCCGGGCGAAACGTTGGCGACATCGACTATTACGTGGTGCGCGAGAACACCGAGGGCGAATACTCCTCCATGGGCGGACGCCTGTTCGAAGGCACCGAGCGCGAGCTGGCGCAGCAGGTCTCGACCTTCAGCCGCAAGGGCGTGGACCGCATCATGAAGTTTGCGTTCGAGCTGGCGATGACGCGGCCGCGCAAGGAAATCACCTCCGCCACCAAGTCGAACGGCATCTCCATCACCATGCCCTACTGGGATGAGCGTTTCGCCGCGATGGCAAAGAATTATCCGGCGGTAAAGACCAGCCAGTATCACATCGACGGACTCACCATCCAGATGGTGCTCAACCCGCAACGCTTCGACGTGATCGTCGGCTCCAATCTGTTCGGCGACATCCTGTCCGACCTCGGGCCTGCGACCGCAGGCACCATCGGCATTGCGCCTTCGGGCAACATCAACCCCGAGCGCGCTTTCCCCTCGCTGTTCGAACCGGTGCACGGTTCGGCGCCCGACATCTACGGCAAGAAGATCGCCAACCCGATCGGCCAGATCTGGTCGGGCGCGATGCTGCTCGAGCATCTGGGTTACGCCGACGCCGGCGCCGCGATCCTGCGCGCGATCGAGAAAGTGCTGCTCGACGGCCCGCGCACACCCGACCTCGGCGGCAAGGCCAGTACCGAAGACGTGGGCAAGGCCGTCGCCTCCGTGATTTGATCACGCGCGCCTGCCGGATCGCGCCCGGCGGGATCTTCGCGCGCGACCCCGGAGACAGGCGCGGGTCACCGGGGCGACCCGGGCGCTATGCCATTTTCTGCGACAATAGGCGCCGTGTCGGGGTTTGATGGAGGAGCAAACGTGAATATCGCCAACCACGTCGCGCGCGTCGCGCGCCAGACGCCGGGCCGCCAGGCCATCGTGTTCGAAGGCAAGGATATCAGCTACGGCGCGCTCGACGCCTGCGCCTGCGCCCTCGCCCACTCGCTCAGGGCCAACGGCGTGCGCCGCGGCGACCGCGTCGCGCTCTACCTGCCCAACATCCCGGCGTTCATGCTCGCCTACCTCGCGGGGGAGAAGATCGGCGCGATCGTGGTCTCGGTCAATTCGATCTTCAAGTCCGAGGAAGTGAAGTACCTGCTGAACGACTCCGGCGCGAAGGTCGTGTTTACCACGGCGGAACTGCTGCCGAACGTGCCGCGCGGCGCGTGCCCCTCAGTCGAGAAAACGGTGATTTGCGAGGGACAGGCGGCCAACGAAATCGTGCTCGGCGACTGGCTTGCCGCGGGCCGGCCTGCATACAAGAGCGAGGACATGGGTGCCGACGATGCGGCGGTGCTGCTGTATTCCTCGGGCACCACCGGTTTTCCCAAGGGCGTGACGCTCACCCACAACAACATCATCACCAACACCCGCGCGGCGGTCAATTGCTCCGGCCACGGCGCGGACGACCGGCTGGCGATTTTCCTGCCGCTGTTCCATGTGTTCGCGCAGAACTACATCATGAACGCCGGATTCGTCGCCGGCGCGACGCTGGTGCTGTTTCGCCGCTTCGTCCCCGACACGGTGCTCGAAACAATCGAGCGCGAGCGCGTCACCATGTTTTTCGCCGTGCCGACGATCTACATCGCGCTTCTGGGCGCCAACGTGCCCAGGGAAAAGCTGGCTTCGGTGCGTTACTTCTTTTCCGCCGCCGCGACCATGCCGCAGGAAATATCGCGCCGCTGGACCGAAACCTACGGCCACCCGGTGTACGAGGGCTACGGCCTGACCGAATGCTCGCCCTGCGCCGCCTACAACCACGTAAGCAAGCACAAGTTCGGCAGCGTCGGCACCGCGATCGAGGACTTCGAGGTGAAGATTTTCGACGATAACGACCGCGAGGTGCCGCGTGGAACCTGGGGCGAGATCGTGATGCGCGGCCCCGGCGTAATGAAGGAATACTGGGGCAGGCCCAAGGACACGGAGCAGGCACTGCGCGGCGGCTGGCTGCATTCGGGCGACATCGGCAGGATGGACGAGGAAGACTATGTATTCATCGTCGACCGCGTCAAGGACATGATCAACGTGTCCGGTTTCAAGGTGTGGCCGGCCGAGGTGGAGCATTACCTGTATCAGATTCCCGAGATCAGGGAAGTGGCCGTGTACGGCATACCCGACGCGCTCAAGGGCGAGAGCGTGTGCGCCGCTGTGGTGCTAAGGGAAGGCGCGCAGCTGCGTCCCGAAGACGTCATCGGCTGGTGCAAGGAAAAGCTCGCCGCCTACAAGACCCCGGCGCGCGTGGACATCGTCAAGGAACTGCCCAAGAGCGCGACCGGCAAGATCCTGAAGCGCATGCTGCGCCAGCCGCAGCAGTAGCAGCCCCTCGCCGAAGCAGGAAGGAAAGCACCGTGCCGGAACAATTGCGAGCCGTGCGCAGCAGCCTGCCGCTTGCGGCCGCCGCACGCATCGCGGACGAGGCGCTTGCGAT
>JAKAIH010000542.1 GCA_021825225.1 Pseudomonadota bacterium | reverse complement strand
ATTGATGCGTTCAAATCGAGACCAGAAAAAATCATGAGTTATCTATTTCAGATCAACCAATTATTGCGTTCCGGTCGCTCAACGTCCGGACAGCAGTGATCGCAGGCCTCTAGAAAACGTACGCGCAGCGCGCAATTCCACTCCCAGCAGCGGCCGCTGTTTAAGTTGGCGTATATAACAGGCAGTTCACTTCCCGGCCGTCGCCCAGGCGGACCGCAGCGGGATAGTTCACCCTGCATTCGGGCATGGCCTGCGGGCAACGCGGGTGGAAATGGCAGCCCGAGGGCGGATCGGCCGGCGACGGCAGCTCGCCGCGCAGGCGTATGATCTTGCGCTCGCCAGACTGATCCAGTGCCGGCACCGCCGACAGCAGCGCCTGGGTGTAGGGATGCCTGGGCGTGCGCAATACCGCGTCCACCGTGCCGCGCTCGACTATTCTTCCCAGGTACATGACGGCGACCTCGTGCGCGAGGTATTCGACCACGGCGATGTTGTGGGTGATGAACAGGTAGGCCAGCCCGAGATCGCGCTGCAGCTGCTTCAGCAGGTTGAGGATCTGCGCCTGCACCGACACGTCGAGCGCGCTGGTGGGCTCGTCGCAGACGATCAGCTTCGGCTTGACCGCGAGCGCGCGCGCGATCGCGATGCGCTGGCGCTGGCCGCCGGAGAATTCGTGCGGGTAGCGCAGCTTCGCCTCCGCATTGAGCCCCACCTGCGCCAGCATGCGGTCCATTTGCAGCGCACGCTCGGCGCCGCCATGCGCGACGCCCAGTGCCTGCATGCCTTCGGCCAGGATGTCGGCGACGCGCATGCGCGGATTGAGCGAGGCGTAGGGATCCTGGAAAATGAGCTGGAAGTCGGCGCGCCGCGCGCGCAGGGCCGCTCCGCGCAGGCGCGTAAGTTCCTCGCCCCCGAACAGCACGCTGCCTGCGCTGGGGCGGATCAGCTGCAGGATCGCCTTGCCTGCGGTGGTCTTGCCGCAGCCGGACTCGCCCACCAGCGCCAGCGTCCTGCCCGCGGCGATGTCCAGCGACATGCCGTCGACCGCCCTGACGCTGCCCACGGCGCGCCGCAACAGGCCCTTGCGGATGCCGAAATGCACCTTGAGGCCGCGCACGCTCAGCAAGGCCGCACCCGGCGCTGCCTGTTCCGCGGCCGCAGCGGCGACGGGCGCGACCGCGCCGCGCGCGGGAATCTCCCCCGGCTTCGCTCGCCTTTCCTGCGGATCGTACAAATGGCAGCGCACTTCATGACCGTCGCCGGCCGCGCTCAGTGCGGGGACTTCGCTATGGCAGCGTTCCCAGGCCGAATCGCAGCGCTCGGCAAAGCGGCAGCCGGAAAACTGCGTGGTCAGCGGCGGCACCTGCCCGGGGATTACCGCGAGTTCGCCGCCGCGGCGCGCCGCGCCCGGCAGCGCCTCAAACAGCTTGCGCGAGTAGGGATGCAGCGGCGCGCGGAAGAACTGTTCGCGCGTCGCCAACTCGATGATCTGGCCCGCATACATCACGGCCACCTTGTGCGCCATTTGCGCCACCACACCGAGGTCGTGAGTGATCAGCAGCAGTGCCATGCCGCTTGCGCGCTGCAGCCCGGAGAGCAGCTCGAGCACCTGCGCCTGGATAGTGACATCGAGCGCGGTGGTCGGCTCGTCCGCGATCAGCAGGTCGGGCTCGGCCGCGAGCGCCACCGCGATCATGACGCGCTGCTTCAGTCCGCCCGACAGCTGGAACGCGTACTCGTCCAGACGCCGCGCGGGATCGGGAATGCCCACCGCCTGCAGCAGCTCCAGCATGCGTTTGCGTTTCGCTTCGCCGCGCAGCGCGGTGTGGCGCTCCAGCACCTCGGCGATCTGGCGCCCGACCGTGAGCACCGGATTCAGGCTGGTGGCCGGCTCCTGGAAGATCATGGCAATGCGCCGGCCGCGCACGCCGCGCATCTCCGCTTCAGGCAGATCGAGCAGATCCTCGCCACCGAGCAGCACCGCGCCGGACACGATCTGCCCGGCTTCAGGCAGCAGGCGCAGCAGCGACAGCGCAGTCATGGATTTGCCGCAGCCGGACTCGCCGACGATGGCGAAGGTCTCGCCGCGCGCCAGCTTCAGGCTGACACCGTCGATGGCGCGCACGGTTCCGCCGGAGCTGTCGAGCCAGGTCTTGAGGTCCTTGATTTCGAGCAATGCGCTCATGCCGGGGCGCGCGCAAAGCGCAGCTTTTTCGCGCCGACCCGCACGCGCGGATCGAAGGCATCGCGCACCGCGTCGGCGAACAGGTTCGCCGACAGCACCAGCGCCAGCATGAATCCGAACGCGCTTGCGAGCGACCACCACACCATGGGTTCGCGCCCCATTTCCAGGCGCGCGGCATTGATCATGGTGCCGAAGCTGATCATCGAAGGGTCGACGCCGACGCCGACGTAGGACAGCACCGCCTCCGCCAGCACCAGCCCGGAGAAATCCATCACCACCGAGATCAGCACGATGTGCATCACGTTGGGCAGGATATGGCGCAGCATGATGCGCCATTCC
>JAKAIH010000030.1 GCA_021825225.1 Pseudomonadota bacterium | reverse complement strand
TTTGCAGTCATGACGGCCTCTGTATTCGTTTGGAGCCCATGGCCTTGCTAGCAGATCCGCGGCAATTGCTCGCCGGCGAGCCAATCGACCATGCGCGTGCCACCGAAAGCGGTCCGCATCTGCACGAAATGACGCGCATCCTCGACCACTTCGCCGATCTCCGCCGCATCGCGCCCGAGCGGATGGGCGCGCATCGCGGCGAGCAGTCTGCCGGCATCCTGCGGAGCGCACACCGCGACCAGCTTGCCTTCGTTCGCCACGTACAGCGGATCGAGGCCAAGCAGTTCGCAGGCCGCGCTCACCTGCGGGCGCAGCGGGATCGCAGCCTCGGCAAGGCGAAAGCCCACGCCGGACTGGCGCGCGAATTCGTTCAGCGTCGCCGCCAGCCCGCCGCGGGTGGGATCGCGCAGGCAGCGGATGCCGGGCACCGCCTGCAGCATCGCCGCCACCAGGCCGTGCAGCGCGGCGCTGTCGGAGCGGATGCCGGTGCCGAAGGAAAGGTTTTCGCGAAACGACATGATGGCCACGCCGTGATCGCCCATGGTGCCGGACACCAGCACCCGGTCGCCCGGCCGCGCCCGGTCGCCGGATATCTCGACCCCGGGCGGCACGACGCCGACGCCGGTAGTGTTGATGAACACGCCGTCGCCCTTGCCGCGCTCGACCACCTTGGTGTCCCCGGTGATCACGGCCACGCCGGCTTGCTGTGCCGCGTCGGCCATCGACGCCACGATGCGCTTCAAGTCCGCCAGCGGGAAACCCTCCTCCAGTATGAAGCCGGCGGCGAGATACAGCGGGCGCGCGCCGGACATGGCCACATCGTTGATCGTGCCGTGCACGCTGAGGCTGCCGATATCGCCACCGGGAAAGAACAGCGGCGACACCACATGGCTGTCGGTGCTTATCACCATGCGGCCGGCCAGCACGGCGAAGCAGGCCTGATCGTTCATCTGCCGCAACCACTCGTTGTCGAAGGCCTGCACGAACAGCTCTTCGATCAGCTGCGCCATGGCGCGACCGCCGGCGCCGTGGCTCATATCGACGCAGCCTCTGCTGAAATCCACGGGCCGCCCGTATCCGGATTTGCCGGGCTTCATATCGCCGCACCTTGCGCTTCGCGAAAGCGCCCGTAGCTGTAGTGCGCGGCGCAGGCGCCTTCGCTCGAAACCATGCACGCGCCCAGCGGGCTTTCGGGCGTGCACGCCTTGCCGAACACCCTGCACTGCCTCGGTTCTTTGGCGCCGCGCAGGATCGCGCCGCATTCGCAGGCTTTGCTGTCGGGCGCCGCGCGGTAGGCGATGCCGTAGCGCCGCTCGGCATCGTAGCGCCCGAATTCGGGCTTGATGCGGTAGGCGCTATGCTCGATCTCGCCCAGCCCGCGCCAGTCGAAAGAGTCGCGCAGCTCGAACACCTGCGCCATCAGCTCCTGCGCCCTGAGGTTGCCACCGCGCGTAAGCGCGCGCGTGTATTGGTTCTCGACCCGGTGCCGCTTCTCGTTGATCTGCCGCAGCAGCATCAGCACCGTCTGCATCACGTCCAGCGGCTCGAACCCGGCGATCACCACCGGCCGCCGGTATTTTTCGGCCACCGCTTCATAGGGCCTGCTGCCGATGACGCAGGACACATGTCCCGGCCCGACCACGCCGTCGATCCCGCCCGTGCCGGGCGCGCGCGCCTGCGGCGTGCCGAGAATCGCGGACATCGCCGGCGGGGTGAGCACATGGTTGCAGAACACGCTGAAGTTCGCCAGCTGCAGCCGCTCGGCGCTGCGGATCGCGAGCGCGGTCGAGGGCGCGGTGGTCTCGAAACCGATCGCGAAAAACACCGTTTCGCGCGCCGGATGTTCCTGCGCCAGCCTGAGCGCGTCGGCCACCGAGTACACCATGCGGATGTCGGCGCCGCGTGCTTTCGCCTGCATCAGGCTCGCCCGCCCTGACGCAGGCACGCGCAGGGTGTCGGCATAGGTGCACAGGGTCAGCGGCTGCTGCGCCGCGAGTTCGATTGCGTTGTCGATGCGCCCCACTGGCAGTACGCACACCGGGCAGCCCGGCCCGTGGATCATGTCCACGTTTGGCGGCAGCAGGTCTTCGATGCCGTAGCGCGACATCGCATGGGTGTGGCCGCCGCAGAATTCCATCAGCCGGTAGCGGCGCGGCGCCTGCGCCTCTTGCGCGATCTTCCGCGCAAGCACCCGCGCCAGCGCTGCATCGCGATATTCGTCCATGTATTTCACGGGGACGGCTCCGGCGTCTCGCGCTGCATTTCGGCAAACAGCTCCAGGGTGCGCAGCGCCTCCTCCGGATCGAGGCGGCTGAGCGCATATCCCGCATGCACGATCACATAATCGCCCGCCGCGGCCTCCGGCAGCAGCGCCAGCGACACGCGTTTCTCCACGCCGCCGGCGTCGATGAGCGCTTCCTCGGCTTCAAGGCGCCTCACCACCAGCGCCGGGATCGCGAGGCACATCTCAGTCCGCCGTCCGTTCAAGGGCGACCGCCGCCTGCCCCAGTGCGAGCCCGCCGTCGTTGGCCGGCACCTGCCGCGCCTCGAACACGCTCAGTCCCGCGGCTGCGAGCGCCAGGCGCAAGTCCGCGGCAAGGATCCGATTCACGAAACAGCCGCCGCCGAAGACGATATCGCGTATCCCGCAGCGTTCACTCGCCGCGCGCACCCATGCAGCCAGCGCTGCGGCGAGCGTCGAATGAAATACGGCAGCGCCGTAGCCGCTGTCGCGCTCTGCGGCCAGGTGCGCGAGCAGGGGCAACAGGTCCAGGCTGCCATCGGTGCTGATGCGCCAGGCGCCCGCCAGCGGCGCTGCCGGCCCATGCTGCTCCGCCAGTCCCTCCAGCAGCATCGCTGCCTGCCCCTCGTAGGAGCAGGTCGCGCGCACGCCGAGCAGGCCTGCGGCGGCGTCGAACCAGCGGCCGGCGCTGCTGGTCGGCGGCGAATTCACTCTGCGCTCCAGCATCTGCGCCAGCGCCGCACCGCGCGCGCCAAAGCGCCGCTCGATTTCGTCCGCGCGCCCCAGTTCAGCCAAGGCCGATGCAGCCATGCGCCAGGGTTCGCGCGCAGCACGGTCGCCGCCGGGCAGCCGCAGCTCACGCAGGTGAGCGATGCGCCGCGCCGTCCCGGCCTCCACGCGCAGCAGTTCGCCGCCCCAGATGCCGCCGTTCTCGCCCAGGCCCGCGCCATCCAATGCCAGGCCGAGCAGCGGCGCCGCCAAGCCGTGCTCCGCCGCGACCGCGGCGATATGCGCATGGTGGTGCTGCAGCGCCAGCAGCGGCAGTCCGCGCCGCGCCGCAAAAGCTGCGCCATAGCGGCTGCTGTAGTAATCCGGATGCAGATCGTGCGCGACCAGCACCGGCTCGACCGCCAGCGTGCGCAGCAGTTGCTCCACCGTCTGTTCCAGCGCGCTGCAGCTCTCCGGATTATCCAGGTCGCCCACATGCTGCGATACGAAAGCCTCGTCGCCGCGCGTGACGCAGACGGTGTTCTTCAGATGGCCGCCGAGGGCGAGCACCGGCGGCCCGCTGCGCGCGAGCCGGATCGGCGCAGGCGTGTAGCCGCGCGCGCGCCGGATGAACGCGGGACCGCCGGCGGCGGCGCGCACCACGCTGTCGTCGCAGCGCGCGACGATGTCGCGATCGTGCGCAACGAATGCATCTGCGATCGCGCCCAGGCGCGCGAGCGCTTCCGCGTTCGACGCGGCCAGGGGCTCGCCGCCGGCATTGGCGCTGGTCATCACCAGCACCAGGGCTTGCGGCTCCTCCAGCCAGGCGCAACCGCTCGGGCGCCCGGCCGCCTCGTGAAACAGCAGGTATTGCAGCGGTGTGCACGGCAGCATGACGCCCAGCCAGGCTACCCCCGGCGCAAGGCCGGCGAGCTGCGCATCGCAAGCACCTTTCTTGCGCAACAGCACGATCGGACGCTCGCGCGACTCCAGCAGGACACGCTGCGCGCTTTCGATTTCAGCCAGCGCGCGCAGCGACGCGGCCCCGGCGACCATCAGCGCGAACGGCTTTTCCTCGCGCGCCTTTCTTGCGCGCAGCCGCGCCACCGCGTCTGCATTGCGTGCGTCGCAGGCGAGATGGAAGCCGCCCAGGCCCTTCAACGCGAGAATTTCGCCGCGGGAGAGCCGCGCCAGCGCCGCCGCGATAACATCGCCTTCGTCCAGCCGCATCCCGGCGCGATCCAGCAAGGCGAGCGCCGGACCGCAGTCGGCACAGGCATTGGGCTCGGCGTGGAAGCGCCGCGAAGCCGGAGCGGCATACTCGCCGGCGCAGGCCGGACACAGCGCAAACGGCGCCATGCTGGTGTTGGCGCGGTCGTAGGGCAGCGCCCGTGCGATCGTATAGCGCGGCCCGCAATCCGTGCAGTTGATGAAGGCATAGCGGTAGCGCCGGTCGTGCGGATCGAACAGCTCCTCCAGGCAGTCCGCGCATACTGCGGCATCGGCGGGGATGCCGGTTTGCGCCCGGCCGGCTCCGCTCGCGACGATGTCGAACTCGCGCCTCGAATCCGCGCGCACTGCACGCGTATCGATGGCGTCGATGCGCGCGAGCACAGGCGCCTCGCGTGCCAGGCGCGCGACGAACCGCTCCAGCATGTCGCATTGCCCCTGTACCTCGATCGCCACGCCTGCGCAGTCGTTGCGCACCCAGCCCGAGAGCGCGAGTTCATGCGCGAGCCGCCACACGAAAGGACGAAAGCCCACCCCCTGCACCGCGCCACGCACGCGGATGGCGCGCCGCGCGACGGTGTCCGGCGAGCGCGCGCAGGCGAAGCTCATGCGCTGCGACTCCGTTCCAGCGGCAACCCGGGTCCTGCTGCGCCGTGAGCAGATGCGGGCGCGGTGTCGCAACCGGCGGCGCGCGCCCGCTGCGCCCGCTGCGCCAGCCAGTCTAGCCACTCCGCGATGCCTTCGCCGGTATGCGCGGACACCCCGATGACGGCGAGGTCCGGATTGGTGCGGTGAGCATTGTCGACACAGCACCCGAGATCGAAATCCAGGTGCGGCAGCAGGTCGATCTTGCTCAGCAGCATGAGGGAAGCGCGCCGGAACATGTCCGGATACTTGAGCGGCTTGTCCTCGCCTTCGGTCACCGACAACACCACCACCTTGCAGGCCTCGCCCAGGTCGAAAGCGGCCGGGCAGACCAGGTTGCCCACGTTTTCTATCATCAGGATGCCGTGCTGCGGCGGATCCAGTCGCGCCAGCGCATGGCCGACCATGTGCGCGTCCAGGTGGCAGCCTTTGCCCGTGTTGATCTGCACCGCCGCCACGCCGGTTGCGCGGATGCGCTCGGCGTCGTTGCTGGTCTGCTGGTCGCCTTCGATGACGCAGATCGGGTAGCCCTCTCCGAGCAAGCGTATCGTCTTCACCAGCAGCGCGGTCTTGCCCGCGCCGGGCGCGGAAACCAGATTGAGGGCGAGGATGCCGCGTTCGGCCAGGGCCTTGCGGTTGCGCGCGGCGTAGGCGTCGTTTTTCGCCAGGATGTCCTGCTCGATCCTGAGCATGCGCGCGTGTCCGTGCGCATGCGCGCCAGCCGCGTCGTGATCATGGCCGTGCGGGACGCCGCTGGCGTGCAGCTGCGCGTGCTCGCGATTGCCGTCCGCGATTAGGACTTCGCCCGTTTCACATCCGCATGTGCTGCACATCGGCATCTCCCCGCCTGCGCCTGTACCGCGGCGCGCTATTCGGCCTCCATCTGCTGCACCCGCATCTGCGTCCCGCCGGTCACGCGCAGGCGGTACCCGCCGCAATGCGGGCAGGCCTCGCCCAGCGCCGCCAGCGCCACCGATTCGGCGCAGGTCTCGCACCAAGCCCTGCCTGCAGTGGCAACGATCTCCAGGCGCGCACCGGCAGCCACGCTGTCGCGCGCCACCGCTTCGAAGCAAAAGCGCATCGCTTCGGGTTCGACGCTGGCGAGTTGCCCGATTTCCAGCCACAAGGCGTGTACGCGGCGCAAACCCTCGCGACGTGCGGCCTGCTGCACAATCTGCAGGACCTCCTCGGCGAGTGCCATTTCATGCACGCGAAATCACCTTTCCCGACTGCGCACATGGCATGCACAGGACCGCGCCTGCCCCGTCTGCGCCAGCGATTTCCAGCCTACGCGCTGCGCGCGCGTGTTATTTGATTTTGGTCACAGGAAGCGGAGCGTGCGGCGCGCGGCGGCAGCTCGAGGGCGAAGTTTCCGCCCGGTTTCGGGCCGGCAAGCGCATGCTTGCGCTCCGGAGGAACCCGGCTCAGAGCGCGTAGCGGGCGACGAAATCTTCCGCGTCGACGGCAGGACCCTTGAAATCCGCCTGCATGAAGTCGCAGCCCAGTTCCAGCAGCCGCGCGGCCGCGGCTTCATCGGCAACCGAGAGCGCGACGACATCGAGCTTCAGCTGATGCACCAGCCCGATCAGCGCGCGCAGCACGCCTTCGGATCGCGCCTCCACGCTCCAGTCTTGCGCCACCGACAAGTCGAGCTTCAGCTCATTGAACGGCAGGGCCGCAAGCCAGAACAGGGACGACAGCGGCGCGCGCGCATCGTCGATCGACAGCTTTACGCCGATCCCGTGCAGGCGCAGCAGCGCCGAGCGCGCGCCGGCCTGGGCCTGCAGCGCGGAAAAATCCTCGATCTCGAGCATCAGCCGGCCCGGGCGCAAGGACCAGGTGCGCAGCGCGCGCTCGACCAGTTCCGGAAGTTCCGGCTCCAGCAGGGTGCGCGCCGGAAAATTGATGGCAATGCGCAGGTCCAGCCCGGCCCGCTGCCGAAACTCGGAGCAGTTGCGCAGCGCCCGGTTCAGGAGCGATGAAATCATCCTGGTGACCAGGCCGCCCGCCTCGGCAGCGGCGACCGCCTCGCGCATCGGAACCAGGTCCCGGCTGCCGTCGCGCCAGCACAGCATGGCCTCCATGCCCATGATCTGGCCGAAACGCAGGTCGAATTGCGGCTGAAACGCCAGATCGAGCGCATCTTCCGCGATCGCCGAACGCAGGCGGCTTTCCTCGACCAGCTGCGGCGCCCGGGAAATCTGCCCCTCTTCGTGGAATGCAATACGTCCGCTCTGCCCGCGGGCGAAGGCACTGGCGCTCTTCGCCTGGTGCAGCAGCGACTCGGCACCGTCTGCCGTCCCCGGAAACAGCGCGATGCCAATCGAGGGCGAAGCATAGATCTCGTCTTCGCCCAGGAACAGCGGCACGTTCAGGGTGCGCAGCGATTTCTCCGCGGCGAGCAGTGCCAGCTGGGGTCCATCCACCTGCGCCAGCACGCAGGCGAGCTCATCGCGTCCGAGCTCCCCGGCGAAGTCGTCCGGCCGCAGCACCCCGGCGCGCAGGCTGGCGACAATGCGGGCGCGGACCGCATCGCCGATGTGGTAGCCCCACTGCGTATCGATCGTGCCGATTACGCCGCAATCGATGAGCAGCAGGGCCAGGCCCTGCCCGTCCGCGCGCCGCTGTTCGATGCAGCCGCGCAGGCGATCCAGAAAAGGAAGCCCCGCGGCAGACAGCGGCGCAGCGGTCCCCGCCTCCCGCCCGGCCGGATCGGCCGGGATCAAAGGAACAATTCCCTCGGATCGACCTTGATCGCATCGTATTCGAGCGTGTGGCGGATCCGGTAAATCTCCTCCGGCGTGGCCTTGGGCTCTTTCGCCAGATCGAGCATCTTGTACGGCCGGTTCTCGAAACCCTTCGCGTCCTTGACCACCATCACGCGCGGCTGCAGACGGCGCAGGGGGTTCTGCGCGATGACGATCCCGACTTCCCCGGTATTCAGTTCGACCGCGCTGCCGACCGGATACACGCCGACGCACTGGATGAACTGCTCGACCAGGGCCGGCTGGAACTGGGTGCCGCGCCCCTTGTAGATGACGTTGAGCGCATTCGAGGGCGACATGTGCTTTCCATGCGGCGGCGGCGCCACCAGCGTGTCGAACGCATCGACGATCGCGGCGATCATCCCCGGAAGGGCGATCGCCACGCCGCGCAAGCCGCGCGGATAGCCGGAGCCGTCGAAATGCTCGTGGTGCAGCGATGCGAGGCCGGGCAGCTCGTTCGGCAGACCGGGTGTTTTGCCCAGAATCTCGACCGAGTGGTCCACATGCGTCTGATACAGGGCCAGCTCTTGCGCCGTGAGCGGCTCGCGCTTTTCCAGCAGCGCGGTAGGCAGCTTGAGCTTGCCCGCATCCTGCAGCAGGCCCAGCAGACCCAGCTGTTCTATGCTCTCGCGCGGCAACTGCAGAAAGCGGCCGAAGATGCTCATCAGCACCGATACGTGGATCGCCCGGTTGAAGGTTTCGCCGCTCTTCTCCTGCAGCTGCACCAGCAGGGTCGCCGCGTCCGGATTGCGCACCACGCTCTCGGTGATGTCGGACGCCGCCTGCCGCACCTTGGCGCCGTCGACGGCGTGCCCGACATGCACGTCGCGGCTGATCTGCCTGAGCACGCTGGTCGTCTCCACGATGGCGCTGCGCGCCCGCGGCAATTCGACGTCCAGGCTCGCGCTGTCCTTGTACACCGTGGTGCCGCGGATGCTCGCCGGCGTACCCCCGGCATGCCCTTCCACTTCGGACAGGTCCTCCTTTTCCGGATCGACGAATACATGGGCGCAATACTTCCGCATCACGTCGATCTGCCTCTGGCTCCGCAGAATGAAGCCCTGAAACACGAACGGCGTCTCCGTCCACGGCCGGTCGAGCCTGGACACGTACATGCCCAGCTGCAGCTCGTCAACCGGAATTTCCTTCAGTTCCATATCAGTATCTGCTCTGTACAGTCCATACGCCGTCCCAATTCTCGGCCGGTGGCTCGCTGCCGAAAATCTCGCAGCGATCCAGGTAGATGCGCGACGGCGCATCCTGCGGATTGGCGTCCAGTGCGGCGCTAAAACAGCGCGCCGCACGCTTCCAGTCGCGCCTGCGGTAACGCGACAGCCCTTCGCCGAAAGCCTCCACTGCGGCTTCCATCTGCGGAAAGGAGTCTTCCGTATGATGCCCCAGGGCCTCGTAGATCGCGACCGGCGTTTCCATGCCGCGCACGCGGATCAGGTCGATTTCGCGCACCGGCGTGCTCTCCTTCATGCGCTCGTAGGTCTGGCTGCAGATCAGCACCGAGGTGCCGTAAAACTTGTTTGCATCCTCCAGCCGGTGAGCGATGTTCACACGATTGCCGATCACCGTGTATTCCAGGCGTTTGGGCGAACCGATGTTGCCCGCCACCACCTGGCCGGTGCTGATGCCCACGCCGATCCTGATCGGCTCGCGCCCGCGCACTGCGAGCCGGCCATTCAACTCGCGCAGGCCCGCCATCATCTTGTTGCCGACGGCCACGGCATTGTCCGGGTCGTCCGCCTTTTGCAGCACCGAACCGAACACCGCCATGATCATGTCGCCCATGTACTTGTCGAGCACTCCCTGATGGGCAAAAACGATATCCACCATGTCGGTAAAGTACTCGTTGAGCAGGGCCACCGTTTCCTGGGCGCCGAGGCGTTCCGAAATGGTGGTAAAGCCGCGGATGTCGGAGAACAGCACGCTCACCTCGCGGCTGATGCCGCCGAGCACGGCATCGCCGCTTTCGAGCAGCTGATCCATCACCGCCTTGCTCATATAGCGCGACAGGGTGCTGCGCAGGCGTTTCTCGCGCGTGATGTCCTCCATCATCAGCATGTAGCCGATCGGCTCGTCGCTCATGCTGCGCAGCGGCACGGTGGTCAGATCGACCGATACCGTCTGCGCGCCGTCGACGAACAGGTCGGTGTCCACCGTGATATCGGTCTTGCCTTCGGCGCGCACCTTGTCCAGGCTCTTCGCCACCCAGGCGTTGCGCTCGACGAAAAGATCGGCGAGCGCACGACCGACAAGCTCCTGCTCCCCGCGCTGCAGAATGCGCGTCGCCGCTTCGTTAACTTTGCGCAGGACGCCGTCGGCGTCCAGCGTAAGCACGGCGTTGCCCATGCTGCGCAGGATCGACTCGTTGTAATTGCGCTCGGTGCTTATTTCCTCGAACAACTGCGCATTCTGGATCGCCACCGCCGCCTCGGCGCAAAATGCGTGCAGCCGCCTTTCGTCCGCGGCGCCGAACGCGCCCAGCTTGCGGTTGAGGATCTCCATCACGCCGATGACGCGCGCCCCCTTGGCCACGATGGGCATGCACAGCAGGCTGCGCGTGCGGTAACCGGTGCTCCGGTCGATTGCCGGATTGAAGCGCGCGTCCTTGTATGCATCCAGAATGTTGATGACCTTGCCCGAAGTGAAGCACTCCCCGGCAATGCCGGCATTCGCGGGGAAGCGGATCTCCACGCTGTCGATTCCGCCCGCCACGTGCGAAAACAGCTCGTTGGTCTCGGGGTCGTGCAGGAACAGGCTTCCGCGGTCGGAGTTCAGCAGCTGTGTCGCCGCAGCCAGGATTTTCGCCAGCAGCGGTCCGAGGCGGATTTCCGAAACAATCGAGCTGACGACTTCGAGCAGCGTCGCTTCCTCGTGCTGCTGCCGCTCGACTTTCTCGAACAGGCGCGCGTTCTCGAGCGCGGCGGCCGCCTGTTGCGACAGCCCTTCGAGCAGGCGCTGGTCCTCGGCGTCGAAGTCGCCGACGTGCTTGTTCAGCACCTGCGTGACGCCGATGACCTCGCGCTTCTTGTTGCGGATCGGCACGCACAGGATATTCCGCGTGCGATAACCGGTGCGCCGGTCGACCTCCTTGTTGAAGCGCTTGTTGTTATAGGCGTCCGCCGAGATGATTTCTGCCTCTCCCTTGGTGAACACCGAGCCGGCGATGCCAAGCGTACAGGGGAAGCGGATTTCCCCGATCGCGTTGCCCTGCATCACGCGCGAGTACAACTCCCCGGTCTCGGAGTCATACAGGAACAGGGAACTGCGATCGGCATTGAGCGTGCTGCTGACCACCTGCATCAGCCGCGGAAACAGCACGTCGAGCGACAGGCTGTCGGAAACGCGATTGGCGATGTCGGCGACCGCCGCGTCGCGGCGCACCAGCTCGGCCATGCGCAGGAACAGCTGCACCTTCCCGGCTTCGTCCAGCCGGTGCAGCAGCGCCTCGATTTCGCCCTGGCTCTGGGAGCGCTCAATAATGCCGCGCAGCGTTTCAAGGCCGATTTGCATGGGGATAGGGATGCTTCACCGAAAAAAGCCCGCGGGCCGGCTCCCGCATCGCATTCCGTTCGAAAATTGACCGCCTTCGGCTGCCCGCTTTTCCAGCCCGTCACCGCTGCATCCGGTGCGGCAGCCCGCCCCTGCCGTAGTCAGGGCGTCTTATGTCCAAACTGTACCCTAAACACGCGGGCCGGAACAAGTGCTGCCGGGTATCGTACGCGCCGCGGCCGCCGCGCAGCTTCCCGCTACGCACCCGCCCGGCGCGCAGTCCAGCGGCAGCGGCAGCAGA
>JAKAIH010000541.1 GCA_021825225.1 Pseudomonadota bacterium | reverse complement strand
CCTTGACGGTGGTGGAGCGGCCGACGCCGTTCCTGCCGAGCAGGCTGACGATCTCGCCGCGGCCCACGTGCAGGTGCACGCCGTGCAGGATGTGGCTCTTGCCGTAATAGGCGTGCAGGTCTTCGACTTGTAGCATGCTTAGTCCGCCTCCGCGCCGTTGTGCCGATTCGAGCGCAGCCACTGTCGGCGTCCGGCGGCAATCGCGGCCGGTCGTATCCCCGCTGCGCGGGGCCCCTGCTCCCTGCTCATGCCGCCGCCTCCGTGCCCAAATACGCCTCCTGCACCGCCTTGTTGCCGCGGATGTTCGCAGGCACGTCGCTGGCGATGACTTCGCCGTACACCAGCACCGAAATGCGGTCGGCAAGACCGAACACCACGCCCATGTCGTGCTCGACCATGATCAGGGTCTTGCCCCGGCTCATCTTGCGGATCAGTTCGACCGCATCGGCGGTCTCGGAGCGGCTCATGCCGGCAGTGGGTTCGTCGAGCAGGATTACTTCGGCGCCGCCGGCGATGGTAATCCCGATTTCCAGCGCGCGTTGTTCGGCATAGGAGAGTACGCCGGCCAGAGTGTCGCGGCGCCCTTTCAGCCCGATGGATTCCATTACCTCTTCGGCGCGTCGATTGGCGTCTTTCAGACCACCCAGCCGGTGCCAGAACGAGTACTTGTAGCCGAGCGACCAGAGCACCGCGCAGCGGATGTTCTCGAATACCGACATGCGCTGGAAGATGTTGGTTATCTGAAAGCTGCGCGACAGACCCTTGCGGTTGATCTCGAAGGGCTTCAGGCCGGCGACGCTCTCGCCCTTGAGCAGAATGTCGCCGCCCGATATCGGGTAGCGTCCGCTGATCAGGTTGAACAGCGTGGACTTGCCCGCGCCGTTGGGGCCGATGATCGCGTGGCGCTCGCCGCCGGGAATGGCGAGATCGACACCGCGAATGATCGGGGTGTTGCCGAAAGATTTGCGGACTGCTTTGAGTTCCAGGGCGTGCGCGTTCATGATCCGCCCTGCAGGAATTCCGCCTGGATTTCGCCCCAGACCCGCGCCACCCGCTTGCGCGTCGTATTGAAAAGCCAGCCGCCGACGATCCAGAGTCCGATCGCAACTGCCCAGGGCGCCGCCGCGGCCGCGTCGAAATCGATGCCGAGGAGATGCATCGAGGTGCCGCCCCCCGAGCTGTTGACCGACACCTTGTAGGTCATCTCCACCGTGAGGATCAGTGCGGCGAGTACCAGCAGGCCGCTTGCTCCGGCGGCAAGATAGTGCGGCGCCATGCGTCCGAAGCGCTTGCGCGCAATCAGCTGCACCTGCATCATCACCAGGCTGGCGATGCCGCCTGGCGCGAACATCACCATCAGCATGAAGAACAGGCCGAGGTAGAGCAGCCAGGCTTCGGTGTAGTTGGACAGGGCGACGACGAAGAATACGAACACGCAGGCGCCGATGACCGGCCCGAAGAAGTAGCCCACGCCGCCGATGAATGTGGCGAGCAGCACGCCGCCCGAGCGCGCAGAGCTCACGTTTTCGGCGGTGACGATCTCGAAGTTGATCATGCTCAGGGCGCCCGAGATTCCGGCGAAGAAAGCCGAGATGATCAGCGTGAGCCAGCGCACGCGCTGCGTGTCGTAGCCGACGAATTCGGCGCGCTCGGGATTGTCGCGCACCGCGTTTGCGATGCGCCCCAGCGGCGTGTGCGACCAGGCATACATCAATGCCATGGATATCAGGCACCAGACTGCAATCAGGTAGTAGACCTGCACGCCCGGGCCGAAGGTGATGCCGAGGAAGGGCTTCCCGATTACCCGGTTGGTGGTGATGCCGCCTTCGCCGCCGAAGAACTCCGGAAACATCAGCGAGCAGGAGAACACCAGTTCGCCGATACCGAGCGTGATCATGGCGAAAGTGGTGCCGGCGCGCTTGGTGGTGACGTAGCCGAAGAGCACGCCGAAGAACGCGCCCGCCAGTCCGCCGACCAGCGGCAGCAGCGACACCGGCATCCAGATCTGGCCATTGGCGGCGAGATTGAGCGTGTGCACCGCGATATAGGCGCCGAGCCCCGCATACACCGCGTGTCCAAAAGACAGCATCCCGCTCTGCCCGAGCAGCATGTTGTAAGACAGGGCGAAAATGATCGCCACGCCCATCTGGGACATGAGCGTGATCGCAAACCCATGGCTGAACAGTTGCGGCAGCAGCGCCATGACCAGCGCGGTCAGCCCCCAGGTAAGCCAGCGCCCGAGATTGAGCGGTCGGTAGCGCAATTTCGATTTGGCGCCGGCCATCAGTCCGCTCTTGTTCCCAGCAGGCCCTTGGGCCGGAAGATCAGCATCAGCACCAGCAGCAGATAGGGCAGTACTGGCGCGACCTGCGACAGCTGCAGCTTCCACAGCGAATACATCGGTGTCTGCGCGTTCACTGCGATGCCGATGACGCCGAGAAAGCCGCCGAGCGACCAGTCGAGGCCTATGGCGAAGGTCTGAACGATGCCGATGAGCAGCGAGGCGAGGAAGGCGCCGGCAAGCGAACCCATGCCGC
>JAKAIH010000029.1 GCA_021825225.1 Pseudomonadota bacterium | reverse complement strand
CGATCTCGTCCTGCGTTTCGGGCGCGAGGCGCGAGGGCGTGAGGTACAGTGTTTCCTCGAAATAGGGACCATCGAGCGGATCGGGCTTGTCGAACAGCGCCAGCACGCGCAGCCGCCCGTCCTGCAGCAATCCTTCGAGCGCGTGTTCGCTGCCGGGAATGAAGCGCTCCACGACCAGGCCAAGTTCGGCCGCATCGCGATCGGCTTTGCCCTGTATCGCACGCACCCAGTGCAGCGCCTGCACGTAGTCCTCGCGCGTGTCGGCGCGGATCACGCCGCGGCTCGCGCTCAGGCGCCGCGCCTTGACCACTACCGGGAACGCAAGCCCCGCACTCTCGGCCCCACTTTCCAGATGGCTGAATTCGGGGCAGTTCAGACCGCCGCGCCGCAGCAGGTGGCGGAACGCGAGTTTGTCGCGCGTCTGCCGCACCGCTTCGGGCGCATTGCCCGGAAGATGGAAGTATTCACACAACAAGGCCGCCAGATCCAGGCCGCTGTCGTCCACCGCGAGCACCGCGTCCGGCTTGCGTCCGAGCGCGCTCAGCAGTTGCCGCAACGCCACGACCGGCTGGTCGAACGGCACCGACCGAATCGGGCTCATGCCCCAGGAAGGCGCGAGCTGATGGCAATAATTCGCGACCGCGACGACCTCGATCTCCAGCCGCTTCGCCGCCGCGAGAAAATCCTCGTTGCGGTAACTCGCAACAGGCAGGAGCAGCACAACGCGCTTCACGGCCGCACCATCAGAAGCTTTGCAGCTGCTGCTCGGTGGGCTCGGCGCAGCAGTACCAGGGCTCCGACAGATGCGGCATCGGCTCGCCGAAATCCGCCCGTGCGAGCGGCGGCGGCGCGAGCCCCAGCGCCTCATGCGCGAGCTGCCACATCTGGCCGAAGACCTCGCTGCGCGCCAGGCCGCGCTGATCGCCCTGCGCCACCAGTGCCTGCAGCGACTGCTGCAAGGCGTCGACGCGGGGGTCGGCGTGCCGCCACGGGTAGCCCAGCATTTTGGCGTCGAACGGCGCCAGCAGTTCGCGAAAATCCGGCAATTGCAGCAGCCAGGAACCCGCCGGCACCAGCAGGCGTATGCACAGCTGTATCGGCGGCACCGCTTCCACCAGCTTCAGATGCAGCAGGCTGCGCAGCAATTCGAGGTAGCCCTCCAGGCTGCTCCAGGGCGTGAACGGCACGAAGGTCGGCGCCATGTCTATGCCGGCGTCGCGGCACAGCTGCAAGGCGTGCTCGAAGTCGGCGCGCGTATGGTTCTTGGCGAGGTATCGCAGCACCTGGTCGTCCACCGATTCCACCGCCGCGGTGATGAACAGACAGCCCGCCGCCTTGAGCGCGGGCAGCAGCCCGGCGTGCGCGATGAGGTGCTGGATCTTGATGGTGGCGTCGAAGCTCAGCATGGGATAGCTGGCATGCATGGCCGCGACGACCTTCATCGCATGGGTGCTGCCATTGAAAAAATCCGGATCGCCGAAAGAGATATGTGCGGCACCCGCCTCGACCTGTTGCGCGATATCGGCCATCACCACCGGCAGCGGCACCACGCGGAACTTGCCCTGATAGACCGGCACCACCGGGCAGTGCCGGCACAGATGCTTGCAGCCGCGACTGGCCTCGATGAAGCCCAGCTTTTTCCTGCCGCCATCGGGCAGGATCAGATGGGCATATCGTTCCAGCCCGGGCAGGCCGGAGCGGTCCGGGGTCAGGAAATCGATCTTGGCCAGATGCACCACCGGCTCGGATTGCGCTTCGCCGGATTCGCCCGCGCGCAGCCGCCGCGCGAGGCTTAGCAGACCCGGCTCGCATTCGCCGCCGAGTATGGTTTTCACGCCCAGGCTGCGCAGCAATTCCTGATTCATCGGCGCGTACAGCCCGTATACGCACAGATGCGCGCGCGGCGCGAGTGCGCGGATGCGCGCCAGAGCCTCGGCCGCGATGCGGGTGGCCGTGTGCATGCCGACATAGATCGCCACCAGCCGCGCGCTGGCGAGCGTCTTTGCCTCGAGCTGCTGCAGCGAGAGATCGATGCAGCGTACCTCGAAGCCGTCCTGCTTCAGCCAGGCGGCAGCTTCGGCCAGGGCGAAGGGCTGCCGGCCGAGTTCGTAGGGATTGATCAGCACCAGCTCGAAGCGCGCGCCGGCCGCGTCGCGCTCGTCTTCCGCGGCGCCCTCCTGCAGGCAGCAGTCGCTGCGGCTATCCATGCGCGCCTACTTCGACTTGGGACGCTGCGCGAAGGCGCCCGTGCCCGGTTCGCGGCTGGCGCCCGCTTCCTGCATGCGCTGCAGGTAATGCGTCCACATTGCGTCCTGGCTCTTGCCCAGGCCGTAGAAATAATCCCAGGAATAGATGCCGCTGTCGTGCCCGTCGGAAAACACCAACTGCACCGCATACGAGCCCACCGGCTCGATATGGGTGATCTCCACCTCCTTCTTGCCGATCTGCAGTACTTCCTGTCCCGGGCCGTGGCCGCGCACTTCGGCCGAAGGCGAGTACACGCGCAGGAATTCGAACGGCAGCGTATAGCGCTTGCCGTCCTCGAAGGCGATTTCCAGCACGCGCGATTTCTGGTGCAGCTTGATTTCGGTCGGGACCGGTGTGGTGTTGTCTGGGCCTGCCATGGGATCTCCTTGGTTCACATCGCGCCTATGGTAACGGTATTGCGCGCCGGTGTGGCGGCCGGTTTGTACCAAGTCCAGCCCCCGGGGCAGGCATGGTTTCAGGCCGCACCCGGCCCTTGATGTACATCAAAATGCAAAATTGACTTTTCGGCGAATATAGCGGCAAGCAAAATTCCGGCTTGCCTGACTTGATGGGGTCAGCAAAAGCCGCGATACTGGCAAGCGTGAATTGAATCCCCCATTGTTAAGGAAATGCAATGAATGCGTGGATGGTGAATCTTTTTTTTGCCCTGTTCCTGCTTTTGGCAGCTACCGGCCTGTTCTTCTTCGTGGTAACCAGGGGCGCGCTGGTATTGCGCGGACTGTCGCCGGGTTCCCACAGCGAAAAGTCGCACGTGTACCCGATCTATTCGAATATGAAACTGATCAAGCTGGTCGATTTCCAGCCGATCATCTCGGCCATCCTGCTGTTTCAGTATCACCATCTGGTGTCGAAGATCGTTTCCGAGTTGAAGCAGATGGACCTGAGAAAGAAGAAGGTGCTGATCACCTCCTGCGCATTCGGCAACGTGATTCCGCGCGTGGTGCAGGCGTCGCTCGAATCCGGCGCCGAGCGCGTACTCATCGCCGACATCATCCAGAACGAACTGGTGCATGCGAAGACCAAACTGAGCCAGTACGCGGGCAAGGTGGAATACGTCGAAGACAATGCCACTTCGATGAAACTCAAGGATGACGGCGTCGCCGCCAATGTCATCTTCTTCCTGCTGCACGAGCTGCCGCACCACCTGAAAGGGCAAACCCTGAACGAGGCCGGGCGCATGCTCGCCCCGGGCGGAAAGCTGTTCCTGGCCGAATTCCACCGGCCGCAATTGTGGGTGCTGCGCGCGCTCTCCTGGACATACTTCAAGGTGTTCGAACCGCTCGGCCTGGCGCTGTGGGATACGCACGATCCGCTCGCCTATCTCGAGGGCGAAGGCGGATGGAAGTGCGAGCGCACCACCTATTTCTTCGGCAACTTCCAGATCATCACCGCCACCAAGTTATAGCGCTTGCCGCGAAGCGCTGCAGGAGGGCTCCTCAGGGAGCCCTTTTTGTTATACGCGCAGCCAGCCGCGCTGCGCCGCCTGGTGCGCGAGGATGCCGAACAGGACGGCCGCGGCCACGTTCCAGATGGCGAAAGCGGCCGTCGCCAGCACCACGAAACGATCCGCTTTTTCCGCGCCGCTGTCCCTGCTTCCCAAGGCAAGCTGCAAACCGGCCAGGAACAGGATGACACCGAGTACGCTCTGCGGAAACATGCTGAACACCGTGCCGATCGAAGTCGACAGGAACAGCCCCGCGCCAAGCAGGATGCTGCCAAGTATGATCGAGGAGCCGCCGGTGCGCGCGCCGAACTGCACATGTCCCGCCATGCCGCCCGCACCGTGGCACATCGGTATGCCGCCGATCAGGCTCGCGCCCAGATTCATCAGGCCGGTGGAAAAGGCGACCGAGCGCTCGTTCACCGGCCGGTCCGGAAACAGGCGGTTGTTTTCCTCGGTGATCGCGATGAAGGCGTTGCCGAAGGTCAAAGGAAGCTGCGGCAGCGCGAGCAGCACGAAGCCCGTCCACAGGTCGCTCAGCGACAGCGACGGCCAGGCCAGCGCCGGGAAGCGGAATTGCGGCTTGAGCGCGCCCAGCTCGCGCACCAGGTCCGGCTGCTCGACGAGAGCGAGCACCACTCCTATGCCCAGCAGCACCAGCATTGCCGGCACGCGCGGGCGTCCGAGCAGCAGCAGCGTCAATGCCAGCAGCAGGCCCGCGACCCAGGGACTGGCGGACATCATGCGGATACCCTCGAGCATGAAGGAAAAACCCAGGCCCATGACCACGCCCAGCAACGCCGGGCGCGGCACCCAGCGCGCGATGCGCCGCCCCAGGCCGGTCAGCGCCAGCACCAGCCACAGCAGGCCCGTGCTCAGGGTCGCGCCGACCACGACTGCCGCGCTCAGGCCGGCCGCGAGCATGGTCTGGCTCACCGCCGCCGCGCCTATGGCTTTCATCGGCTGCACCGGAAACGGCGTACGGTAGATGAAGCCGGCTGCGATCAGCGCGATGCCGAACGCCACGAGCAGTCCGTTGGCATCCATTTTCAGTATCGACACGTAGGCGGCGACGAAAGGGATCAGCGTACCCAGGTCGCCGAAGGCCCCGGACCACTCGGGCAGATCGAAACGGTTGGGCGGATGCGCGCGCGCAGGAAGCATAGGCCGGGAATCATACAAGAGTCCGCCGCGCGCAGATAGCGGGCGCGGGGACTTATACTGTCTGCAGACCACCACAGACCTAGCGAAAGGGACACCATGTTCGACCACCTGCTGAATGAGGAACAGCGCCGCGTGCGGGACGCAGCGCGGGATTTCGTGAACGCCACGCCGCGCCAGCTGATCCTGGACATGGACGAGGAAAAAATACGCTTCCCCAGAGACTGGTTGCGCGAAGCCGGCAGGCGCAACCTGCTCGGCGTGCGCCAGCCACGCGAGTGGGGAGGCCAGGGACTGGACTGGGTCGCTTCCTGCGCCATCAGCGAGGAAATCGGCAGCCTCTCCTACGAGCTTGCCTGCGTCTTCGGCGTGGGCGCGGACCTGGTCTGCGACGCCATCGTGCTGCACGGCACCGATGAGCAGAAAGCGCGTTACGTCCGGCCGTTGCTGCAGGGCGAGATTTTCGCCGCCGAATGCCTCACCGAGCCGCGCGGGGGCTCGGATTTCTTCGGTGCGACTTCGACCGCCGAAGACAAAGGCGATTACTTCCTGCTCAACGGGCAGAAGCGCTTCATCGTCGGCGCCGAGGGCGCGGACTATTTCCTGGTGTACGCCCGCACCGATCCGGACCCGGCCGCCGCGCCGCAAAAGCGCATCACTTGTTTCATCGTCGAGCGCGGCCCCGGCGTCGAGGTCGAATACCTTTACGGCCTGATGGGTTGCCGCGGCGGCGGCACCGGCCGGCTCGCGTTCAAGGACGTGAAGGTGCCGCGCGAGAACGTCGTCGGCGCGGTCAACGGCGCCTACCCGGTGTTCAACACCATGATGATCCCCGAGCGCCTCGGAACCGCCGCCATGACGGTCGGCCCGGCGCGCTCCGCGCTGGACATCGCCACGCGTTACAGTTCGCAGCGCAAAGCCTTCGGCGAGACCATCAACCGCTTCCAGGGCGTGAGTTTCCAGGTGGCCGAAGCGGCGATGCTGCTCGACGCCTGCCGCTCGCTGGTCTATGCCACCTCGCGCGCGGTTGACGGCGGCATGGAAATGAACCGGGTGCGGCGCATGGTGTCCGAGACCAAGAAATTCGTCACGGAGTCCTGCCAGAAAGTAGTGCACAATTCGATGCAGGTGGTGGGCGGCATCGGCTATACCAACGTATTGCCGCTGGAGCGCATCTACCGCGACATCCGGCTCGCTTCGATCTGGACCGGCACCAACGAGGTCATGGCGACCATCGTGGCGCACGAGTGGTATCGCGAAGTGGCTGCGGCGCGTTCCGGGCGCGGCGCACGCGATTACGCCGCCGACGCGCCCGAAGCGAATGCAGCCGATGAGATCAATTACGGCTAGGCTGCGCAATGCTTCGGCGCATGAAGTCCTGCGAGCGGATGGAACTTGATTTTTCGCAACACGGTCGCGGCGCGCCGCGGATAGGCTAGACACGAAAATGGAGAAAGCGATGAACAAGAGTGAATTCGACGTCGATCGCGCGAAAAGCCTGGTGGAGGAAATCTCGGCCAATCTGGCCGCGCTGCCCGAAGACAGCGCCAAATACACGCAGCTGCGCGCGGAAGTGGAAGATCTGAAAGCCTTGCTGGGCGGCGCGGAGGTTCATCTGCCTTTGGTGGAGGACAAGATGAAATCGGTGCATGGACTGTTCGACCGCGCGGCAGCGGAGTTGCGCGCGGATGGTGTGCGCGTGGGTATATTTCTGAGGGAAATCGGGCGCATGCTCGGGCTGGACTGAGCCTCCGCACCATGAGCGCATATCGCAGGATTCTCGTCCCCATAGATGGCAGCCCCACTTCCAACCGCGGACTGACCGAAGCGATCCGGCTGGCGCAGGATCAGGGCGCGGCCCTGCGGCTGGTGCACGTACTCGACGAGTTCATCGTTGCGCCGGGCGCGGAAACGGTGGTCTATCTAAACAATACCGTCGACCTGCTGCGCGAGGCGGGCGAGCAAATCCTGGCAAGTGCAAAGTCCCTGGTGCGGGAGGCCGGGCTGGAGGCGCAAACTGTCGTCATCGAGATCATGGGCGGTCGCGCCGCCGATTCCATCGTGGCGGAGGCCAAGGCCTGGGGAGCGGACCTGATCGTGCTCGGCACCCACGGCCGCCGCGGCGTCGGACGGCTGGTGATGGGCAGCGATGCCGAAGAGGTGGTCCGGACCGCGCGCGTCCCGGTGCTGCTGGTCAGATCGGACGCCGAGTCCCGCGCTTCGCCCTGAGCGTGACGCGGCCTGCGGCCGCAGGCATGACAAATCGAGGGAGATCCAAGATCATGAACAAGATCCTGAAATACTTCCTGCTTGCGCTGGGCGGCATCGCCCTGGTCGCGCTGGCTGCGGCGGCCTACGTCGCCGCGACCTTCAATCCCAACGACTACAAGCCGCAGATCGTGCAGCTGGTCAAGGACAAGCTCGATCGCACGCTCAGGATCGAGGGCGACATCAAGCTCACGTTTTATCCCGCGCTGGGCGCCGATCTGGGCGGGCTCACGCTGTCGGAGCACGCGAGCGACAAGGAATTCGCGGCAGTCGAGTCGGCGCGCGTCGCGCTGCAACTGATGCCGCTCCTGTCGCGCCAAGTGGTGATCAGCCAGATCGAAGTGCGCGGGCTGCGCGCGAACCTGCTGAAGCACAAGAACGGCAGCACCAATGTGGACGACCTCATCGGCAGCGAAGCCCAAAAGCCGCAGCAGGCGCCCGGCGCGCCGGAGCAGCCGACGCAAAAGCCGATTCAGTTCAATATCGATCACGTGCTCATCGAAAACGCCAGCCTCGCCTATGCCGACGAGCGCAGCGGCGCAAAATACACGCTGAACAAGCTCAAACTCAAGACCGGCAGGATCGCGGCCGCGACGCCAGCCGACATCGAGTTGGGATTCGCGCTCGGCGCGAGCCAGCCCAAGCTGAATGCCGACGTTCAGCTGAAGACGCGGCTCGCCTACGCCTTCGACAGCGGGCAGTTCAAACTCGATGCACTCGACCTCGGCGTCAAGGGCGAAGCGGCCGGCCTGAATCCTCTTGCGCTCAGCCTCAAAGGCAGCATCGAGGGCGATGCGAAGGCGCTCAAGTCGGGCGGGCTCGCGCTTGCAATCGACGCCAAACACGGCGCGAACACCATCAAGGCAAAGCTCAGCAGTCCGCTCACGCTCGATCTTGCTGAGCAGACCGTCGATCTGCACAAGCTTGTCGCCAATCTCGCCTACACCGACGCGAAATCCGCGCGCGCGCCGCTGGCGATCGAGCTCAGCGGCAGCGCCCGCGCAGACCTGCCGAAGCAGCGCGCCAGCATGGATTTTTCCGCCAAGTTCGACGAATCCACCATCACCGGCAAAGCCGGACTGGCGCATTTCAGCCCGCCCTCCTATGTGTTCGACCTGAACCTGGACAAACTCGACGCCGACCGCTACATCGCCGAGAAGAAGCCGGAAGGTCAAAGTGCGGGCGCAGGACAAGGCGCGGCGGGCAAACCGGAGCAGCCGCTCGATTTTTCTGCGCTGAAAACGCTGCAGGCCAACGGCAGCCTCAAGATCGGCTCGCTCAAGTTCGCCAACCTCAAGGCGCAGAACCTGCGGCTCAATGCGAAAGCGGGAGGCGGGCGACTGGAGGTGAACCCGCTAAACGCCGAGCTGTACCAGGGCAGGATGAGCGGCAGCGTGTCGCTGCTTGCCGCGGCAACACCGCAAATCGCGGTCAAGCAGACTCTCACCGGCATCAGCATCGGTCCCCTGCTCAAGGATGCGATCGACCGCGACCTGCTCGAAGGCAAGGGCAACGTGACGCTCGATATCTCCGGCCAGGGCGCGACGGTGTCAGCGATCAAGAAGGCGCTGAACGGCTCGGCCTCGCTCAATCTCGCCGACGGCGCGCTGAAGGGCATCAATATCGGAGAAACCATACGCAATGCCAAAGCCAGACTCGGCACGCTGAAGGGCGAAACCACCCAGGCATCGAATGCCGCGGAGAAGACCGATTTCACCGAGCTGAAGGCGAGCTTCGCCATCAGGAACGGCATTGCGCACAATTCCGATCTGTCGCTGAAGTCCCCGCTATTGCGCCTGGGCGGCGAAGGCGATATCAATATCGGCGCCGACAGCATGGACTATCTGGCCAAGGCGACGCTGGTCGCCACGGCAGCGGGACAGGGAGGCAAAGAGGCGTCCGAACTCAAGGGGCTCACGATCCCGGTGCACGTCTCGGGGCCGTTCAGTGCGCTCAGCTATAAACTCGACTTCAACGCGCTGGTCAAAGGCGCGGCGCAACAGAAAATAGACGAAAAGAAAGAGGAATTGAAAACGAAAGCGCAAGACAAACTCAAGGATCAGTTGAAGGGGCTGTTCGGGCGCTGACCGTTGATCGGCTGCCGATACATGGCACGACGCTCGTCAACCGCCTGGAGACGCCCTATCCATAAGGATCTTCAGGCCTCTGCTGCTCTGATTGCCGGGCCGGATCGCGCTTAGGCCGCGCGCAGCGCGCGCCATAACTTCTCGCGCGTCGCCGGCATGTCGATATGCCTGAGGCCGGTCGCCGGATTGAGCGCATCGACCACCGCGTTGATCACCGCCGGCGGCGCACCGACCGCTCCGGCCTCGCCCGCGCCCTTCACGCCCAGGGGATTGCTCGTGCAGGGCACGTGGTGGAAACCGCAGTCGAACGCGGGCGCGTCGTCGGCGCGCGGCATGGCGTAGTCCATGAAGGAGCCGGTCAGCAGCTGGCCCGACTCCGCGTCGTATAGTGCGAGTTCAAGCAGCGCCTGCCCTATGCCCTGCACCGTGCCGCCGTGCACCTGGCCTTCGAGCAGCAGCGGATTGATCGCGCGGCCGAAGTCGTCGACGATGCTGTAGCGCTCGATGCGCAGTTCGCCCGTGTCGGGGTCGATCTCGAGCTCGCAGATGTGGCAACCGTTGGGGTAAGTGAACGCGTCCGGCGTGCGCGTGTGCTCGGCCGCGAGGCCCCCTGCCGCCTGTGCCACCTGGAACAATGACACGCTGCGGTCGGTGCCGGCGATGCGGTATTCGCCGTCGCCGTACTCGATGTCGGCTGCGGCCGCTTCCAGCAGCCCCGCCGCCGCGTCCTTGCCCTGTTCTATCACTTCATCCGCAGCGCTCATGGCGGCGACGCCGCCGATCGCGAGAAAGCGCGATCCGCCGGTCAGTCCCGCGGGCACGATATCGCTGTCGCCCTGCAGCACGCGGATCTGGCTCGCGTCCAGGCCGAGCTTGTCCGATAGCAGCTGCACGAAAGTGGTAACGTGCCCCTGGCCGTTGTCCTGCATGCCGGAAATCAGGGTCACGCTGCCGGCCGGATCGACTTTGAGAATGACCGTGTCGCCATTGCCGCCGCCGCAGCGCTCGATGTACATGGCCATGCCGATGCCGCGCAGCCTGCCGCGCCGACTGGCTTCGTCCCGCCTTGCGGGAAAGCCCGCCCAGTCGGCCTTTGCCATCGCACGCTCCATCACCGCGGCGAAATCGCCCGAGTCGTAGCGGCTCTCGACCGGAGTCTGATAGGGCATGTCGGCGGGTTTGACGAAATTGCGCCGGCGCAGCTCATCGGGCGCAAGCCCGAGTTCGCGCGCGGCCAGATCGACGGTGCGCTCGACCAGATAGATCGCCTCGGGCCGCCCGGCGCCGCGATACGCATCCACCGGCACGGTGTTGCTGAGGATGCCGCGGATATTGGCGTAGATCGCGGGGATGCGGTACACGCCCGAGAGCATGGGCACCGCGAGCTGCGGGATATAAGGCGCGTAGTTGGACAAATAGGCGCCCATGTTGGCATGGGTGGTCACGCGCAGCGCAAGGAAATGTCCGTCGGCATCGAGTGCGAGTTCGGCGATGGAATAATTGTCGCGGCCCTGCACATCCGACACGAAGCTCTCGCTGCGATCGGCGGTCCAGCGCACCGCGCGCTTGAGCCGGCGCGAAGCCCAGACGACCAGCGGCTGTTCCGGATGCAGGAAGATCTTCATGCCGAAGGCGCCGCCGACATTGCCCGAGACGACGCGCAGCTGCTCCTTCGGCAGCTTGAGCACGGCCTCGGCCAGCTGGCCGTGAATCACATGCGGCCCCTGGCTCGGCGTGTACAGCGTCGAGCGGCCGCTCGCCGGATCGAATTCGGCCCGCGCCGCGCGCGGCTCGATCGGATTGGCGACGACGCGGTTGTTGACCAGTTCGAGCCGCGTGACGTGGGCGGCGCGCGCAATGGCCGCATCGACCGCGGCCTTGTCGCTTCCCGCGCCGATGTCGAAGCACAAGTTGCCGGGGACGTGCTCCCATACCTGCGGCGCGCCGGCCTGCGCCGCGGCGCGCGTGTCCGCCACCGCAGGCAGCGCGTCGTATTCGATGTCTATGAGTTCCGCCGCATCGCGCGCCTGCGCCAGGGTCTCTGCCACCACCAATGCGACGGGATCGCCCACGTGGCGCACGCGTTCGCGCGCGAGCACCGGTCGCGGCGTATCCGCACGCGGCTTGCCGTCGAGGTTGGTGACCGGCACCAGACAGGGCATCTCGCCCAAACCGTCCGCGCCCGCGTCCTCCGCCGTCAGTACAGCCAGCACGCCCGGCGCCTTGCGCGCGGCGGCCGTCTCCATGCCGAGGATGTTCGCATGCGCATGCGGCGAGCGCA
>JAKAIH010000540.1 GCA_021825225.1 Pseudomonadota bacterium | reverse complement strand
GGCGCTGTCCACTTCGAAACGGTCCCTGTAGTCCAGCGCCTGCCGGATCAGCATCGCGTGTTCCGCCGCATGCTGTTCCGCCTTCGGGTACCGATGCTGCGCCATCAGGCGCCGCTCCAGTTCGAAGTGCGCTTTCGCGTGCCCGATGATGGCGTCGAGCACCTTCGCGCAGGACGCTTTGCCCTCGTTGCCCTCCACCGCGTCGCGCAGCCGGTTGAACAGCTGCGCCAGCTCTTTGTGCTCGGCGTCCATCCTGGTGTGGCCGGTGTCCAGGCTGTCGTCCCACGCAATCCAATCCATGGCGCATTGCTCCGGTTCGTGCCGCCGCCGTACGCGGCGGGCGCATAGGTGAAATCATTTTACTAGCTTCCGCAGCCGCGCCGGGGTGGGTGCCGCGCGCGCGGCCAGGGGCTACAATGCGCAATTGATTTTCCCTCATGGTCCTGGCATGAATCTCATCACCTGGAACATCCAGTCCTGCCGCGGCTGCGACGGCCGCGTGGACGCCAGGCGCATCGTCGACGTGTGCCGCGGCATGGCCGATTTCGATGTGCTGTGCTTTCAGGAAGTGGCGCGCAATTATCCGGATCTGCCCGGATCCTCGGGCGAGGACCAGTTCGCGCTGCTCGGCAGTCTGCTGCCGGAATTCAGCGCGCACGCAGGCATCGCGGTGGATGTGCTCGGCGCCGACGGCCGACGCAGGCAGTTCGGCAACCTGATCCTCGCGCGCTATCCGGTGATCCAGGTGTACGCGCACCTGCTCCCCTGGCCGGCCGATCCTGCCGTGCCGAGCATGCAGCGCGTCGCACTGGAGGCGGTGCTCGCCGCGCCTGCAGGACCCGTGCGCGTGACTACCACGCACCTCGAATATTATTCCGAGGTGCAGCGCAGGCAGCAGGTGAACCGGCTGCGCGAACTGCATGCCGAAGCCGCCGAGCACCGCAAGGACCGCAATCATTCGCAGAAGGAAGGCGGGCCGTTCCAGACCATGCCGCGGCCGGCGTCTGCGATACTCACCGCCGATTTCAATTTCCGCGCCGACGATCCGCTGCATGCGCGCATCGTCGCGCCCTACAGCGACGGCACGCCCGCGTATCGCGACGCGTGGCAAGTGCGCCACGGCGAGCGCGCGCACGACCACACGCTGGGCGTGCATGACCACGTGCAGTGGCCGGAAGCGTTCGCCTGCGA
Organism: Pseudomonadota bacterium; assembly: GCA_021825225.1. Taxonomy (GTDB): domain Bacteria; phylum Pseudomonadota; class Gammaproteobacteria; order Burkholderiales; family SG8-39; genus 2-12-FULL-64-23. The sequence continues at coordinate 1,367 of JAKAIH010000540.1, read as the reverse complement.
TTTCATATTCGTCACCGAGGATATCGCCGGCCGCGTCGAGGATGTGGCGGTGAATCTCGATACCGACGCATCCGATCACCAGCCGGTGCTGCTGCGCCTGAAAGACTGACCGGTGACGGACGGGCGCTGGATCGCGTCGCTGTGCCTGGCGCGCACCGGCTTCGCGCTGATTTTCGTCGCCTACTCGGCTTCGCTCGGCTTGCTCAAGCGCGACTGGGGCCTGTCTTCGGCACAGGCGGGGCTGATCCAGTCGGCCTGGCATGCGGGCTACCTGGTGTCGCTGTTCGCCGTTGGTTTTCTCGCCGACCGCTACGGCGCCAAGCGCACGTTTCTTGCTGCCAGCGTCGCCGCCTGTGCCAGCGGCCTCGCATTCGCACTGTTCGCCGACGGCTTCGCATCGGCGCTGCTGCTGCACGGCCTGGCCGGACTGTGCTCGGGCGGCTCCTACACACCCGGCCTGACCCTGGTGGCCGAGCGCTTCCCCGCACTGCGGCGCGGCCGCATGATGGGCTACTACCTCGCCGCGGCCTCGCTCGGCTACGCATTGTCGCTGTGGCTCTCGAGCGTGCTCGTCGTCAGCGCCGGCTGGCGCACGGCGCTTATCGCCTGCGCACTCGGGCCCGTCGCCGCCAGCCTTGTCGCCGCCTGGGTGCTGCGCGGCACGCGCAACGTGGTGCATCCCACGGGCTACGCCAACCCGGTGCGCGCGCTGGCCGAGGTATGGGGCAACAAGCCCGCGATGCTCGCGGTGTGGGCTTACGTGTTCCATTCCTGGGAGTTGCTCGGCATGTGGGCATGGCTGCCGACCTACCTCGGCGTGGTGCTCGCCTACGGCTACGCGGGCGGCGCCGGCGCGGCCGGCCTCGGCATCGCGTTCGCGGCGCTCACCTATCTGCTCAGCACGGCGGGCAGCATCGGCGGCGGCGTGCTCTCCGACCGCTGGGGGCGCACCGCGGTGATCCTGCTGATGTCGCTCGCGAGCCTCGTATGTTCGTTTTCCTTCGGCTGGCTGATCAGTGCGCCGGCCTGGGTCGTGGTCGCGGTCGCCATCGCCTACAATCTGACGGCGATCGGCGACTCCTCGGTCTATTCGACCGCGCTCACCGAGCTCGTTCCCAGCCATTGCCTGGGTGCGGCCTGGGCGCTGCGCTCGGTGCTCGGCTTCGGCTTCGGCGCCGTCAGCCCCTGGGTGTTCGGCCTGGTGCTCGACCTGCAAGGAGGCGTGCGCGCGGACGCCGCCTGGGGCTGGGCGTGGACGGCGCTCGGCATAGGCGCGATGCTGGGCCCGATCGCGACGCTGCGCTTGCGCGCGCTGCGCGAGAGTGCGCAGATGGCGGGCGGGAAGCGCTAGCCGAACTTAGCGGATT
>JAKAIH010000539.1 GCA_021825225.1 Pseudomonadota bacterium | reverse complement strand
GCGCATGCTTTCGCGATCGACCAGGAATATCGCATCCTCGGTCGCGTCCATTGCAGCGCGAAAGCGCTGCAATTTCTCTTCCGCATGCTTGCGTTCGCTGATATCGGTCAAGGTACCGACGTAGTGCGTTTCGATTCCGCCTTCGTCTTTCACCGCCGTGATGGTCAGCCATTCCGGATACACTTCGCCGTTCTTGCGCCGGTTCCAGATCTCGCCCTGCCAGACGCCGGTGCGCTGGATGCTCTGCCACATCCGCTTGTAAAAATCCGCGTCATGGCGATCCGATTTGAGCAGTCGCGGCGTCTGGCCCACGGCCTCCTCGGCGCTGTAGCCGGTAATCGCGGTGAACGCGCGATTGACGCGCAGGATCACGCCGCGGGCGTCGGTGACGACCATGCCCTCCTGGGACTCGAACGCGGTAGCCGCTACCCGAAGCTGCTCCTCGGTCTGCCGCCGCGCGCTCAATTCGCTCTGCATGCCGACGAACGATTGCTGCAGGGTGTCGGCCATGCGGTTGTAGGATGCGGCGAGTTCGCCCATCTCGTCGTTCGACTTCACCTCCAGGCGATACCCGTGTTCGCCGCCCTGGAAGCGATGGATGCCCTCGATCATGGCGGTGATGCGCCGGGTCAGCACGTTCGCCATCCAGATGGCGATGAGAATGACGACTGCCACCATGACCCCGGTTGAGAGCGTCAGCCCCCAGGCGGTACGCGACAGATTGTGCTCGATGTCATCGACGAGCGCAGCGCGCGCCTGTTTGAACGCGAGGTCCTTCTTGTCGATGACGCCGGCGATGCGCACCGCGGATGCGGTGGCCGCCTTGTGGAAATCGTCCACATTGGCACCGATGGTGACGATGCCGAAGCCGCGCCGGTGCCGCCCGTATTGGCCGGTGTAATACGGGATCGCTGCTGCGGTAGTGAGCTTCCACAGGCCGCTGAAGTAAATTACGAATGAGCCCGAGCCGCCTTTTTCGGTGAGCTGCCTCCAGCCCTCGCACTGCGGCGAGAAATTGAGGTAGCGGCAGTCGAGCGCAATGGTGCCGGCCCTGACCAGCGCCGCGGCGGGCTTTTTCTTCAGCGATTGATCGAGGAACGCAGGCGTTCCGGCGAGGAATTCATATGACGGCTTGCCCGAGGCCTGCCATGCTTCGTAGAGGGACTGGTCCATCCACGGCGTCTCGGGTAGGCCGGTCTGAGCGTTGTACCCCGGAATGAAGTAGTCGCGCGGGTGCGAGATCGCCCGGCCCTTGTAGTCCCACATGAACGCGTAGTTGCCGACGATGGCATCGTTGATCGGCGTGTAGCGCGCATCGGTCGGCACGATACGATCGGTGAACTGGCGCAGGTGATCGTGGTCGAGCGCAAGCGTGACATAACCCACGACCTTGCCGCCTTTTACGACAGGCGTCGCCCAGCGCACAATGCCGCGGAAGCGCTTGCCTACAGGATTCTCGGTGCCGGCATACGCCGATTCCTGGGGTGCATAGGGGATGCCGGCCTTGCGCGCCGCCTCCGGCGTATAGGGTCCGACGACATGGCTGCCGACGTAGCTGCCGACGACTTCGGATACGTATATCTCGCCGGGTTTCAGTTTGCGCAGTTCGGACCAGTAGGTTTCCGCCTTGGCGAAGGTCTGCATCCGATCGCGGACGTCGGCAAGCTTGGGCGAAGTGAGCGCAGCGGTAGTCGCTTTCAGGCGCTCCTTGCCATCGAGGCCGACGAAGCTGATCTCGGCATAAAGCGGCCGCAGTTCCCGATGGCCCAGATATTCCGGCGGCCGCGCGCGGAATTCCCTGCTGTTGTCGGGCAGCGCCTGCGTTGCGTCGGCGGCAAGCGTCGGGTCGGGCCCTTCAGCCTGCGCCGGCTCCCAGTGCTTGCCATCGTCGGCGAGCTTCCACGGCCCGTGCACGAACAGCGCGCGCTTGCGGCTGGCCAGAAAAGCGCGGTAACCGGCTGCCGAAGGCTCCATCTGGGCAGCCCGCAGAATATCCATGTCTCTGGCGTAGAGGAAGCTGGCGACGTCGCGCGCAGTATCGGTTGTGAGCCGCTCGATTGCTTCGCTCGAGCGCTCATCCAGCGCCCGCGTGGCGTCGCGGGTCAGGCTATCGCCGACCGTCCTGATGGTACCTAGCATTTGGTCGGCCATACCGGTGGAACGCCGGGTGACGTTTTCGCCCAGCAGCTTCGCCGCGTTCCACGCCAATAGCGCGAGCAGCAGCAGCGGAATGACCTTGATCAGCACGAAAATGCCGATCAGCTTGGCGCGGATGCCGGGGAAAAGTCTCGAAACGAGTCTCGTGACTAGCGGAGTCTGAGTCTGCTCATACTGCGATGGCCCTGCGCCGCCCGCCGGTTCGGTGTCCCGCTTCCCGTTGTGCGACCCCAACATTCTCTATTCACCGATTTTTCGGGCGCCGGGTCCATGCCCACGGCGGATGCCTTAGGCTTCACCCTGCCCCATGGAAACTTGACATGCCAGTCCGGAAGCCGCAGCGCGCGGGCGGTGCGCTCTGCTGCCCTGTCCTTTCCGATCGCCTGCCCCAACACCGACTCGTCCACTCAC
>JAKAIH010000538.1 GCA_021825225.1 Pseudomonadota bacterium | reverse complement strand
CAAGAGGAACGGCTGGTACAAGGTGGGGCCGCTGGCGCGGGTGCAGAACTGCGATCGTATTCCGACGCCGCTGGCGGAGATCGAACGGCGCGAATTTATCGACTACTGCGGCGGCCTGCCCACGCACGCGCCGCTCGCCTACCACTGGGCGCGCATGATCGAGATGCTGCACGCGGCCGAAACGATCAAGGATCTGCTGCACGACGACGCTATCCTCGGCGACGATCTGGTGCGCAGCGGCACGCGGGCCACGGAAGGCGTGGGCGTGATCGAGGCGCCGCGCGGCACGCTGATCCATCACTACCGCGTCGATGAGGACGATCTGGTGACCATGTGCAACCTGATCGTCTCCACCACCCACAACAATCAGGCGATGAACGAGGCGATCCGGCAGGTCGCCGTGCGCTACCTGCAAGGGCGCGAAGTCACCGAAGGGCTGCTGAACCATATCGAGGTCGCGATCCGCTGCTTCGATCCCTGCCTGTCCTGCGCGACGCACGCGCTCGGGCAGATGCCGCTTTCGGTGGAACTGATCGATGCCGAAGGCAGGCTGGTACACGATCTCGCGCGCAACGGCGACGGCTCGTTCGCGTGCTCGGGGGACTGATGCAGCCGGGCGTGGTCGTTCTCGCCGCCGGCAACCGCAGCCGCGGCGACGACGCCATCGGGCCGCTGCTGCTCGAGCGCCTGGCATCCTGGCTCGCCGCCGCAGGGCGCAGCGCGGAGTTCGAACTCATCGACGACTACCAGTTGCAGATCGAGCATGCGCTCGATCTGCAGGACAGGCGGCTCGCACTGTTCATCGACGCCGGATGGCGCACGCCGGCGCCGCTCGCGTTCTATGCCATCGCGCCGGCAGCGGCGGCGGCGGGGAGCAGCACGCATGCGTTGTCGCCGCAGGCGCTGCTGGCCGTATACCGGCAAATCGGACTGGCCGACCCGCCGCCGGCATTCGTGCTGTGCGTGAGCGGCGAGCGCTTCGAACTGGGCGCGGACCTGAGTCCCGCAATGCAAGCGCATGCCGAGGCGGCCTGGCGGCAGCTGCAGCGCTTGTGCGCGCAACCGGATGCGGCGCGCTGGCGCGCCATGGCTGGCGCGGGGGCGGATTAATTTCTCCGGGCGCGGGTCCGGCACGGCATAATTGCACCCTATGATCACCACTGCCATTTTCAGCCGCCGCACGCAGCGCGGCGGCCTCGCCATCGGCCTTGCGCTCTCCCTCGTATTCATCGCCCTGCTCGCCGCGGGCGTCTGGTACTACACCCGCCCGAAACCGGTGACGGTGACGGTCGCGACGGTCGACGTCGGCCGCGTCGAACAGACCGTGGCCAACACGCGCGCAGGCTCGGTGATGCCCTGCCGGCGCGCCAAGCTCGCGCCGCCGGCGGGCGGGCGCATCGAGCGGCTCAATGTGACCGAGGGCGACCGGGTGCGGCCGGGGCAGGTGCTGCTGACCTTGTGGGACCAGGATCTGGCGGCGCGCGAGCGCGTGTCGCGCGAGCAGCTGCAGACGGCGAAAGCGCATGTGCGCGAAGTGTGCGAACTGGCCAAGGCCTCGGCGCGCGATGCGCGGCGGGCGCGCGACTTGCGCGCGAAGAACTTCATCTCGCAGGAAGCGGTGGAACGTGCCGATGCCGATGCGGCGGCGAAACAGGCGAGCTGCGACTCGGCCGGGACCCAGGTAGGCGAGGCCGAAGCGCGCATCCAGGCAGCGCGCGCCGATATCGACCGCACCGTGCTGCGCGCGCCTTTCGCCGGCATCGTCGGCGAAGTCAACGGAGAGGTGGGCGAATACCTCACACCCTCGCCTCCGGGTATCCCCACGCTGCCCGCGGTGGACCTGATCGACGACTCCTGCCTTTATGTTTCCGCGCCGATCGACGAGGTGGATGCGGCGCAGCTCAAAGTCGGCATGAATGCGCGCGTCACGCTGGACGCCTACCGCGGCCAGCATTTTCCCGGCCGGGTGCGCCGCATCGCCCCCTATGTGCTGGCGGTGGAGAAGCAGGCGCGCACGGTGGAGGTGGAAGTCGAATTCGACCGGCCCGCGGAAGCGAGGCACCTGCTGGTGGGCTACAGCGCGGACATCGAAGTCGTGCTCGGCGGCCGCGACAATGTCGTGCGCGTGCCGACGCCCGCGCTGATGCCGGGCAAGCGCGTGCTGGTGCTCGGCGCAGACGGGCTGCTGCAGGAGCGCAGGATCGAAGCCGGCCTCGCCAACTGGGAATTCACCGAGGTGAAATCCGGTCTCGGCCGCGGCGACCGCGTGGTTACCTCGCTCGAGCGCGAAGGCGTCAAGGCCGGCGCGCGCGCGGTGGAGGAGCAGCGCGCGGCAGAGAGGCAGGAGGCCGTCAGGGCCAAGGCCGAATGATCCGCCTCGCCGCAATCGCGCGCACGTTCACGGTGGGGGGCGAAGCGGTTCATGCCCTGCGCGCCGTGGACCTCGAAATCGCGGGCGGCGAATATTTGTCGATCATGGGCCCTTCGGGATCGGGCAAGTCGACGCTGCTCAACATCATCGGCCTGCTCGATCGACCGGACGCCGGAACCTACGCGCTCGACGCGAAGA
>JAKAIH010000537.1 GCA_021825225.1 Pseudomonadota bacterium | reverse complement strand
GAGTTTGCCCAGTTTCAGCGTTTCATCTTTGAGGCCGCCGGCATCAGCCTGTCGCTGGCGAAGAAGACCCTGGTGAGCGGGCGCCTGGCCAAGCGCCTGCAGCATCACCGCCTGGGCAGCTACGGCGAGTATTTCCGCATGCTGGCCAGCGCTCAGGCGGGCACCGAAGTGCAGACCGCAGTCGATCTGCTGACGACCAACGAGACTTATTTTTTCCGCGAGCCGAAGCATTTCGAGCTGCTGCGCGAACAGGCGTTGGCCGCGCGCAAGCGCGTGCAAGCCTTCCGCGTGTGGAGTGCGGCCAGTTCGAGCGGCGAGGAGGCGTACAGCATCGCCATGGTGCTCGCCGACTGCCTGGAGGACGGCCCATGGGACGTAATCGGCTCCGATATCAGTGCGCGGGTGCTGCAGCGCGCGCGTGCCGGCCACTACTCGATCGAGCGCACGCAGCACATCCCGCGCAGCTATCTGCAGCGCTTTTGCCTGAAGGGCTTCGGCGACCAGGAGGGCACCTTGCTGGTCGAGCGCAGCCTGCGCGCGCGCGTGCAGTTCATGCAGGTCAACCTCAATGCGCCGCTGCCCCGTTTGGGCGCCTTCGACGTGATTTTCCTGCGCAACGTGCTGATCTATTTCAACGCCGAAACCAAGCGGCAGGTGGTCGGCCGCGTGTTGTCGCTGCTGAAGCCGGGCGGATATTTCTGCATCGGCCATTCGGAAAGCCTGAACGGCATCACCGATGCCGCGTTGCCGCTGGCGCCCTCGATCTACCGCAAGCCGCAGTCCGATGCTGCGCGATAGGGCGGCGATCGACATATTCCTGCAACCGGGGGAGTACTACGTCGGCGACGCCGATTGCAGAATCCGCACGCTGCTCGGCTCTTGCGTGTCGGTCACGCTGTGGCATCCGGCCATGCGCATCGGCGCGATGTCGCATTTCCTGCTGGCCGAGCGCGGCGGCGGCGGGGCGTTTGCGCTCGACGGCCGCTACGGCGAGGAAGCGATGTGGCTGATGCTGCGCGAACTGGTGCGCGCGGACGTCGACCCGATGCAGTGCGAAGCCAAGATTTTCGGCGGAGGCGACATGTTCCCCAGGACGATGCGTTCGGGCGCCCTCAACGTCGGGCGGAAAAACGGCGAAAAGGCGCGGCGCCTGCTGCGCGGGTTCGGCTTTCGCATCGTCTCGGAAAGCCTGTTCGGCATAGGACATAGGCAGATCATTTTCGACGTCGCGAGCGGCGACGTGTGGGCGCGCCAGGTCAGACTGGCTGGTGCTTTCCCGCAGGAAATAAAGCTCGAATGAAGCGCACCAAAGTCATGGTGGTCGATGATTCGGCCGTGGTGCGCCAGGTGGTGACGGAATTGCTCGGCGCCGATCCCGGCATCGAAGTCATCGCAGCCTGCGCCGATCCCATCCTCGCCATGGCACGGATGAACGGCCACTGGCCCGACGTGATCGTGCTCGACATCGAAATGCCGCGCATGGACGGGATCACCTTTCTCAAGAAGATCATGCGCGAGCGGCCGACGCCGGTCGTCATCTGCTCGACGCTGACAGAAAAAGGCGCGCACACCACGATGGAAGCGCTCGCCGCCGGCGCGGTCGCGATCATCACCAAGCCCCGGCTCGGGCTCAAGCAATTCCTGAACGACGCCTCCGACGAACTGATCGGCGCGGTCAAGGCCGCTGCCTGCGCCAATGTCAAGCGCCTCGTTGCGCGCGGCCAAGCCGCGCCGGCGGCGCCGGCGAAGCACAGCGCCGACGTGATCCTGCCGGCGGCGAATCGTGCGATGACCCAGACCACCGAGCGCGTCGTGGCCATCGGCACATCCACCGGCGGCACCCAGGCTCTCGAACACGTTCTGACGCAGCTTCCGCGCGTATCGCCCGGCATCGTTATCGTGCAGCATATGCCGGAAAAATTCACTGCGGCCTTTGCCGCCAGGCTCGACGGTTTGTGCCAGATCACGGTGCAGGAGGCGCAGAACAACGACCGCGTCATCCAGGGCCGTGCACTGATCGCGCCGGGCGGCAAACATATGCTGCTGCGGCGCAGCGGCGCGCAATATTACGTCGAGGTCGTCGATGGTCCGCTGGTCAACCGGCACCGGCCTTCGGTGGACGTTTTGTTTCGCTCGGTGGCGAAGTACGCCGGCAGCAACGCGCTGGGCGTGATCATGACCGGCATGGGCGACGACGGCGCGGCCGGCTTGCTGGAGATGCGCGCCGCCGGGGCGCATACCCTGGCACAGGACGAGGAAAGCTGCGTGGTGTACGGCATGCCCAAGGAGGCGGTAAAGCGCGGTGCGGTCGGCAAGATCGTTCAGCTCGATCATCTGGGGCGGGAAATAGCCGGGTTTGGCGCGTGATGGTCCGCGCCCGGAGCGAAAGCCGGTGAGGTACCGGCATTCGATCAGGCCTAAACGCCAACTCCTTGCAAAACATCGGCATTCGGCTATCCGATTTCCCGTCGAGTTGCCGATAATCAATTCCTAAGGGCAAGACTGGCGAGAGCCGGCTACGCAAAGCTACCGGCCTAAACGCTCAATTGGGGAGCGCATGGCAGCGGGGT
>JAKAIH010000536.1 GCA_021825225.1 Pseudomonadota bacterium | reverse complement strand
AGCGTAGGTGTCGTGTGGTGGATGGCGTCGAACAAGGCCATGCCGTCCATGCCGTCCATCTTGAGGTCGGTGATGACCAGGCGCGGGCGCGCCGAGGCCAGAGCCGCCAGGGCGGCGTGGCCGCTGTCCACGGCCTGCACTGCGTAGCCCGTAGCGCTCAGGCGCATGGACACCAGTTTGAGGATGTCGGGATCGTCGTCGACCAGCAGGATCTGGGGCTTGGCGTCGCTCATCTGCGCCGTGGCTGGCTTGCCTGGGTGCGCTGCAGAATGGCGCGCTCGACGTCTTTGAGCGCCTCCAGCTGCTTGCGCATGTTGTGCTCGGCTTCCTTGCGTGCCTCGAGCTGGTCGTGCATGTGCTCGGCGCGCTTGTGCTCGCGCGCGCGCTCGCTCAGCTGCGCATAGAGCAGGCTGGCGAGCGCATGCATGGGGCTGGCGCTGTCGCCGGCTGCGGTCAGCGGTTCGAGCAGGCGTGCGGCGCGCGCCGCGTCCTGAACGCCGCTGCCGGGAATGGCAAGCAGCAGGGCAAGCTGCATGCGATTGTTCGGATTCGCGTCGCTCGCGAAAGCCTGATTGCCGGCGCCGTATTCCCGGCGCTGTTGCTCCGGTGTCATCGCCGCGACGCGTTGCGCATAGTTGATCAGCTGGATTACCTGCCGTTGTTCCAGCTGGCTGTCCGGCGGACCCGCGATGCGCAAGCCCGCGCAAGCCGAAAGCAGCAGCGCGATCGCGAGCAACAACGTATGCCGCATCATGTTTCCAGTCTCATGTCGAAATGCGGGGATGGGTCCCCTCATGTTCCTTCGATTCAGATGCCGTTCCGGCAAATGCGAAACGGTTGGCTAGTTCAAGCTTGGTCGCGCTGTATGGGCAGGCTCACGCGGAAGTGCGCCCCGGGCGCGCGCTCGGCGATCACTTCTATGCTGCCGCGGTGGGCAAGCACGAATTCGCGCGCTATGGCCAGGCCCAATCCGCTGCCCTTGACCGGTCCTTGATGGCCGAGCTTGCCCTGGAAGAACCATTCGAATACCCGCTCGCGGTCTTCCGCGGCGATGCCGGGACCGGCATCGCCGACCTCGATTGCAATCTTATCCGCCCCGGCGTGCACCTCCAAGGAAATAATACCACCTTCAGGCGAATACTTGACCGCGTTCGACACCAGGTTGTCGAGCACCACGCGCAGCTTCTCCGCGTCAGCCTGCAGCCATGCGGGTTCAAGCTGGAGTTGGAGATCGATATTGCGCGCGGCGAGGGTGAGCTTGTGTGCACGTGTCACCTCGCGCGCAAGCTCGGAGGCGTCGACCGTGCGCAATTCCAGCCGGTTGACGCTGTCGAGCGCCTGCTGGTAGCCGAGCAGGCCTTCGATCAGGCGCTGCAGTTGCAGGCTGTTGTGCCTGAGAATTTCGGCGATCTCGCTTTGCTGGCGGTTGAGTGCGCCGCTGGAGCCGTCGGCGAGCAGTTCGGAGCCCTCGCGCAAGGCAGTAAGCGGAGTCTTGAGTTCGTGCGATACACGGTGCAGGAACTTGGTCTTTTGCTCCTCCAGCTCGACCAGCCGCTGTCTCAACCATTCCAGGCGCTGGCCGAGGTATTCCAGATCCGCCGGCCCGCGTACCCGGATGCCGGTGGCGAACTCGGCGTCGCCGAGCTGGCGGATAGCGTGGTCGAGCTGGCGTATGGGTTTGGCGATGAGGAAGGCAAATAGCGCGGCGATCAGCACGCCGAGGGGAATCGAAGCCGCCAGCTGCCACAGCAAGGAGCGCTGGGTGCGCCGGGCCTGCGCGCCCATGTTCTCGATTTCGCGGTCGATCAGCAGATTGCTTTGCTTGAGCACGTTGTTCGCGAGATCCGAAAGCTCGACGTAGCCTTCGATCAGACTCCTGCGCTCGTCGCGCCTGTCGTGCTTGCCGCCCAGCTGTGCGAACAGGTCCTGTTCCTTGTCGATCGTTCTGTTCAATTCACGCAATTGGGATTCGTCGAGCGGCAGCAGCGACATATCGCTGGTCGTCTGTTTGAAGCTGTGGCGCACGGTGGCGTAGTCGGTAAGCAAGGAGGCATCGCCGAGAATCAGGTACTGACGCGCCAGGCGCTCCATCGCCGTGACCTGCTCCATCAGCACGCGGCTGCCGCGCGCGGCTTCCGCCGCCTGCTCCACCGCCGCCTGGCTCTGGCTCGTCAGCCGGTCGACGTAGGCGGCGGCATTTAGCAGAACCAGGATCAAAGGCAGCGACACCAGGACAAATCCCAGCAGCAGCAGCTTCAGGAAGGACTTCGGATAGCGCAGGCCGGTGAACTCGAAATTGCGTTTCATGCGGAAGCGGGCTTTAGCATCGGTGCGGCAATCATAGCAGTGGCAAACGCGTCCGGCGCGCCAGCGATGGCGGCGCCGCGCAGGGTAAAATACACTCGCTTAACATTGCATCCGCGTTCATTGACCAGGTGTCCCCGATGAAATCCGCATTCGATATACGCGCCAGCGAGGAGCGCGATCTGTTCGCGATCACCGGCATCTACGCGCACCACGTGCTGCACGGGCTGGCGACGTTCGAGCTGGTACCGCCGGATGCGGCGGAAAT
>JAKAIH010000535.1 GCA_021825225.1 Pseudomonadota bacterium | reverse complement strand
CGGCGCCATGCCTACATCCTGCAGAATCCGGACCGGCGCGTGGTGTTCATGATTCCCTATGAGCGCGAGTTCACGCTCATCGGCACCACCGACGTGCAGGTCACGCCGCAGGACCTGCCGGCCGCGATCTCGCCCGATGAGGTCACCTACCTGTGCGCGGCGGCGAGCCGCTACAGCGCACGCAAGGTTGCCCCCGACCAGATCGTCTGGAGTTACAGCGGTGTGCGGCCACTGTACGACGACGGCAAGGATGATCCTTCGGCCATTACCCGCGACTACGTGCTGCTGTTGGACGAAAGCGGTCCGCCGCTGCTCTCCGTATTCGGCGGCAAGATCACCACCTATCGCAAGCTCGCAGAGCAGGTGATTCAGAAGCTCGCGCACTGGATCCCGGCGCACCGTCCCTGGACTCACGCCGAAGCGCTGCCGGGCGGCGATTTCGGCGGGCGTGATTACGCGGCGGTGCTGGCCGAGTTCCGCGCGCGCTATTCCGGACTGGATCCGCACTGGCTCGCGCGCCTGTTGCGCCGCCACGGCACGCTCAGCGAGAAGATTCTGGCAGGCGCGAAATGCGAGGCCGACCTGGGCGAGAGCTTCGGCGGCGGGCTGTACGAGCGCGAACTGGCTTACCTGATCGAGCACGAGTGGGCGCGTTCGGGCGACGACGTGCTGTGGCGGCGCACCAAGTCCGGTCTGCACATGAGCGAGGCGCAGCGCAAACGGGTCGCCGAACGCATGGGGGGCGCGGGATGAAACCGCTTGCGGCCCTGCCCGCTGCGCTGCTGCGGGACATACGCGGCGTGTTCTGCGATATCGACGACACGCTCACGAGCGAGGGCAAGCTCACCGCGCACGCCTACACCGCGCTGGAGCGGCTGCATGCGGCGGGCAAGCTGGTCGTCCCGATTACCGGCCGGCCGGCGGGCTGGTGCGACCATATCGCGCGCATGTGGCCGGTGGACGCGGTGGTGGGCGAGAACGGCGCTTTCTATTTCTACTACGACGGCGCGCGCAGGAAACTGGTGCAGCGCTTCCTGTTCGATGCGCAAACGCGCGCCGCCAACCGCGAAACAATGATCGCCGTGCGCGAGCGCATTCTGCGCGAAGTGCCGGGCTGCGCGCTCGCCTCGGACCAACTCTACCGCGAGGCCGATGTCGCGATCGATTTCTGCGAGGATGTGCCGCGCCTGCCGTTTGACGCAGTCGACCGCATCGTCGCCTTGATGCGCGCGGCCGGCATGACGGCGAAGATCAGCTCGATTCATGTCAACGGCTGGTTCGGCGATTACGACAAGCTGGGCATGACGCGCACGCTGATGCAGGAACGCTACGGCGTCGACCTCGCGCGCGAACAGGCGCACTACCTGTTCGTCGGCGACTCGCCCAACGATGCGCCGATGTTCCGCTTCTTCACCAACGCATTGGGCGTGGCCAATGTCGCCGATTTCGGCGCGCGTCTCGCCGACGCGCCGGCCTACGTCACCATCGGGCGCAGCGGCGAAGGCTTCGTCGAAGTCGCCGAACTGCTGCTTGCGGCCGGTGGCTAGCTGATGGAATGGTGGCTAGGCTATGCCGCGATCGGCGCGGCGGTAGGATTTTTTGCCGGGCTGCTCGGCATAGGCGGCGGCGCGATCATGGTGCCGCTGCTGGTGATGCTGTTCGAGGCCCAGGGCCTGCCCAGGGAGCATATCCTGCACCTTGCGGTGGGCTCGGGCATGGCGACGATCCTGCTGACTTCGGTCTCGAGCGTGCGCGCCCACGCCGCGCGCGGCGCCTTGCGCTGGGACCTGATCAAGGCGATGACGCCGGGCATCCTGATCGGCGGCCTGCTCGGCTCAGCGGTGGCGGGTGCAATCCCGACGCGCTTGTTCGCGGTATTGTTCTGCGTCGTGGTGTACATCGCTTCGGCCAATATGCTGTTCGAACGCAGGCCTGCGGCCGCGCGCGCCGCGCCCGGCGCTCTGGGCATGTTCGGCGCGGGTTTCTTGATCAGTGCGGCTTCGGCCTTCGCCGCCATCGGCGGTGCGTTCATGACCGTACCTTTCATGTTGTATTGCGGTGTGCCGCTGCTGCAGGCGATAGGCTGCGCCGCCGCGATCGGCTTTCCGATCGCGCTTGCGGGTACGGTAGGCTTCATCGCGAGCGGGTTCGCCCACGGCGGCCTGCCGGCGTGGAGCTTGGGTTACGTGTATTTGCCGGCGGTGCTGGGCATCGGCGTCACCAGCGTGCTGTTTGCGCCGGCCGGTGCCGCGCTCGCGCACCGGCTGAAGACCAGGACACTCAGGCGCATTTTCGCCGCGCTGTTGTTCACGATGGCGACGAAGATGCTGATCCAGCTGTGGTAGCGGCCTGCTAGACGATGCCGTCGGCACGCAATTGCGTGATCGCGGCGGCATCCAGCTTGAGCAGGTCGCGCAGGACCTCCTCGGTGTGCTGGCCGAGCAGCGGGGGCGCGAGCTTGTACTCCACCGGCGTGGCGGAGAAACGCATCGGGCTGGCCACTGTCGGCAGCTTGCCCGCGACCGGATGGTCGAGCTCGACCTTGATGCCGCGCGCTTTCACCTGCGGCTCTTCG
>JAKAIH010000028.1 GCA_021825225.1 Pseudomonadota bacterium | reverse complement strand
GCAGAGTTCGATCGACTGTGCGCCCTGGTTCTGCGCGGGGAGATCGACTACGCCAGCGCCGACCAGCGCGCGACCGAGCTTGCGCTGCGTGCCGAGGCGAAAACTTGAAGCGGCAGGACGGGCACGGTTTTCCGCGTTCCATCCTGTGGGTGCTGGTGGCGCTCACGCTCGGCTGGGGCTTCAACTGGCCGATGATCAAGCTGGCGCTGTCGGAATTGCCGGTGTTCGCTTTCCGCAGCGTGTGTCTGCTCGGCGGCGCGACCGGCCTGTTCGCCATCGCCGCCTACTCGCGGCTGCCGCTGCGGGTACCGCGCGGCCAGTGGGGCAGGGTGCTGCTGATCGCGTCGTTCAACATCACGATCTGGAATCTCTGCATCACCTACGGCATCGGCTACATGCCTTCGGGCCGTGCGGCGATCCTGGCCTACACCATGCCCTTGTGGAGCGTGCCGCTGTCGGCATGGCTGCTGCACGAACGCATCACTGCACGCCGCATCCTCGGCGTCGCTCTGGGCATGGGGGCCATGCTGCTGTTGCTGTCGGTCGAGCTGCGCGCGGTACAGGCCGCGCCCAAGGGCACTTTGCTGATAGTGGGTGGGGCGTTCAGTTGGGCGCTGGGCACGGTGATGGTGAAGCGCTACCCGGTCGATCTGCCCGTGACTTCGCTCACCGCCTGGCAATTGCTGATCGGCGGCATCCCGATCTACGCCGGCGCACTCGCGTTCGACCTGCACAAGCTGCACCCGCTGACGCCGGGACCCGCGCTTGCGCTCGCCTACAATGTCGTGGTCGCATTCGTGTTCTGCCACTGGGCCTGGTACAAGATCGTCACTTCGGTGCCGGTGGGGGTGTCCACGCTGTCTTCGCTGATGACGCCGGTGGTAGGCGTGTTCAGCGGCATGCTGGTGCTGCACGAGGTGCCGCATTGGCAGGACTACGCCGCGCTCGGGCTGGTGCTGGCGGCGCTGGCAACGGTGATGCTGCCGCCGGGTTCGATGCGCGCGCTGTTCAGGAAGAACTGAAAGGCCGTTTCAGAAACGGCCCCTCAATATTAGGGGAGCATGAGGGGAGGTATCCCCTCATCGCGTGGCGGGCGCTAGGGCGCAGGCAGGCTGCGCCGGCGCGGGATGTGCCGCGCATCCCAATGCGCAAGCGCCCAGGCCCAGAATTCATCCAGCGTTGCGCGCCGCAGTTGCGCCGGCGGCGCCTGGCCGAGAAATTCCATGACTTGCACCAGCACGGGCACCGCATCGCGCGCATCCACCGGCGGCGCCAGCGTCTGCTTCGACAGTTTTTCTCCGGCGGCATTCACCGCCGCCGGCAGGTGCAGGTAGCGCGGCGTCGGCAGGCCGAGCAGGCGCTGCAGATAAATCTGCCGCGGCGTCGAATCGAGCAGGTCGGCGCCGCGCACTACGTCGGTGATCCCCTGCTGCGCATCGTCCACTACCACCGCCAGCTGGTAGGCATACAGCCCATCGGCGCGCAGCAGCACGAAGTCGCCGACTTCTGCTGCCAGGTCCTGCCTGATCGTTCCTTGTACGGCGTCCTCGAATTCGATCACCGCGTTGTCTATGCGCACACGCGTGGCGCGAGCCTTCTTCCCAGGCGCAAGGCCATTGCGGCAGGTGCCGGGATAGATCAGCGCGCCATCAGGACCAAGGCCGGAATCCGCAATTTCCCGCCTGGAACAGCCGCAGGCATAGATCAGGCCTTGCGCTTCAAGGCGCGCCAGCGCAGTGCGATAGGCTGCGCTGCGCCGGCTCTGGTACATCGGCTCGCCGTCCCAGCGCAGGCCGCAGGCTTGCAGCGTGCGCAGTATCGCCTCGGCCGCGCCCGGCTGCGCGCGCGGCGCATCCAGGTCTTCCATGCGCAGCAGCCACTCGCCGCCGCGGGTCTTTGCCTCCAGGTAGCTGCCCACCGCCGCGACCAGCGAGCCGAAGTGCAGCGGCCCGGTGGGCGAGGGGGCGAAGCGGCCGCGGTATTGTGTCATGCGTCGATTGTAATTTAACCATCCGCTGGCGGCGTTATCCGCATCGCCGCTAGAATGGCTGCGTCGTGAGCCAATTCGGAGTTGTGTTGAAGCTCAAAGCCAAGCTGTTCGACTGGCTCAAACTAGCCGGCTGCGTCGCATTGGGTTTTCCGGTGCTGATCTATTTCCTGCAGGAGCGGCTGATTTTCTTTCCTCAGCCGCTCGCCGAGGATCCGCTGAAAGCCAATACTGGCGCGGCGATCGAGGAGGTCAGCCTCGTCACCGCCGACCAGGTGCGGCTGCGCGGTTGGCTGGTGCATGCGGTGGCAGCGCAAACGCCCGCGCCGATCCTGATTTATTTCGGCGGCAACGCGGAAGAGGTTTCCTGGCTCGCCTCGACTGCAGGCCGCTACGCCGGCTGGTCGCTGCTGCTGTTGAATTATCGCGGCTATGGCGCAAGCGAAGGCAAGCCGGGCGAGGCCGCGCTGTTTGCCGACGCACTGCAGATTTACGACTATGCGCTCGGCCGCGCGCGCGGTGGGCGCGTTGCGGTGATGGGGCGCAGCCTCGGCAGCGGCGTTGCGGTCCATGTCGCGGCGCAGCGGCCGGTGGCCGGCGTGATCCTGGTCTCTCCCTACGACAGCGTCGAGAGCGTGGCCAAGGGCATCTATCCCTATCTGCCGATAAGCCTGATGCTCAAGCACCGTTTCGATTC
Source organism: Pseudomonadota bacterium (assembly GCA_021825225.1). Lineage (GTDB taxonomy): Bacteria > Pseudomonadota > Gammaproteobacteria > Burkholderiales > SG8-39 > 2-12-FULL-64-23. The sequence continues at coordinate 8,954 of JAKAIH010000028.1, read as the reverse complement.
GCGCGCGCGCGCGCCGGGCATCAAGGCGCCGCTGCTGTGCCTGGTCGCGAGCGATGACCGCGTGATTCCGCGGCCGCATTCGGCACGCCTGTACGCGGCCTGGGGCGGGCCCAGGCAGTGGCGCGAGATCGGTGCGGCCGACCACGATAGCCTGGCCGGCGAGCCGGAATACTGGGACGCGATTGCGGCATTTTTGGCCAAGCTTGGCTAGCCGGCGGGCGCGCGCCGGCCTGATACAATCGCGCAAACCCACCCGGAGAAGCGCATGGCAACGGTAGAACTCACCAAGGACAATTTCGAACAGGTCGTGACCGGCAACGACGTGGTGATCGTCGATTTCTGGGCCCCCTGGTGCGCGCCCTGCCGCGCCTTCGCCCCGACGTTCGAGCAGGCCTCCGAGCAGCACGCCGATGTGGTGTTCGCCAAGGTCAACACCGAAGAGGAACAGGAAGTCGCCGGCGCGTTCAACATCCGCTCCATCCCGACTTTGATGGTGTTTCGCGAGAAAGTGATTCTCTATGCCGAAGCGGGCTCGCTGCCGGCGGCGGCTCTGGAGCAGGTGATCACCCAGGCCAAAGGCATAGACATGGCCGCGGTGCACCGCGAGATCGCCGAGCGCGGCGCCGAGAGCGGCGCCGAAGGCTAGGCGATCGGCGCTTTGCGCAGACTGCTGCGCGTCGCGGCGGCACTAGTCGCGCTGATCGCATTGACCGTTGCTATCGGAGCACCTATGGGATTATTCAGCGGCACGCGGCCGGACAACCTGGGTGTGCGCGACGGGCATCTGGCTCCGCCCAAGCCCACGCCCAATAACGTCAACAGCCAGATCGACAAGCGCGCCGATGCGGCGCATTACATCGAGCCCTTGCGCTACGGCGGCGACCCCCGCAAGGCCTGGGCGGCCTTGCGCAAGGTCATCGATGGCATGCCGCGCGCCAAGGTGGTGAAAGCGGAGTCCAACTATCTTTACGTCGAATTCACCAGCAAGCTGATGGGCTATGTCGACGACACCGAGTTTTACCTGGACGAGAAAGCGGGTGTGATCCAGGTGCGTTCGGCTTCGCGGCTGGGGAGAAGCGATTTCGGCGTCAATCGCGAGCGCATCGAATCCATTCGCGCGCAGCTGGCGCAGGCGAAACCCTAGAACCCGGGCTCAGTAGCGCAGCAGCGAGGCGCGCACGTCCTGGTCTTCGAGGCGCTTGAGGAACCAGCGCAAGGCTTTGCCTTTTTCACGCGCGCGCCAGGCGTAGTAGAGGTTGCCCGAAGGTTTGATTTCCTCCACTTCCTTCGCCACCAGGCGCTTGGCCTTGATCAGCGGCGCGGCCGCATGCGCGGGCAAATAGCCGCAGCCCAGGCCCGCCACCTGCGCCGCCACCTTGGACTCCAGATCGGGAACGGTGAGCGCGTCCTGGCCCGTGAGCAAACCCACTGAGCGCGAGGGCAGGCTGCGCGAGCTGTCGCCGATGGCGACGGCGCGGTGCGCGAGGATTTGCTCGTGCTTGAGCGGCTCGGGCAGCTTGGCCAGAGGATGGGTGGGCGCGACGGCGAACACGAAGTCCTTGTAGCCGAGCATGCGGATGGCGTAGCCGCCGCCGGCGGGTGCTTCCCCCGATACGCCCAGGGCCACTTCCGCCCGACCGGACACCAGCGCGTCCCAGGTGCCGGCGAGCACTTCGTAGGCGAGGCGTATGCGCGTGCCCGATTCCTCGGCGTAGAACTCGGCGATCAGGGGAAACAACTGCGCCGCCGGAATCATGATGTCGAGCGCGATGCGCAGTTCCGTCTCCCAGCCCGTGGCGACGCGCTTCACGCGGCATTCGAGTTCACCCGCGGCGCGCAGCAAAGCCCGGCCCTCCTGCATCAATTCCCGTCCGGCGGCGGTGAGCCGTGCGCGGTGGCCGCTGCGGTCGAACAGGACCACGTCCAGATCCTGCTCCAGCTTCTGCACCGTATAGGTCAGCGCGGAAGGCACGCGGTGCAGTTCCGCAGCGGCAGCGGCAAAGCTCCCCTTGCGTTCGATCGCGTCCATGGCCTGCAAGGCGTCGAGGGTCAGTTTCATCGAGGAATCGATATTCAATAAAATTGAATGTATGTGTGAAAATTATTCGCTTTTTTTCCGCTTTCAGCAAGCATAGCATCTGTGCCATAGGTTCAAAACATCAGAACTAACGAACGGGAGATCGATATGCTGCAGGTTCGCAAAAGCAATGAGCGCGGCTACGCCGACCACGGTTGGCTGAAGTCATTCCATACTTTTTCATTCGCCGGCTACCACGATCCGGAACACATGGGCTTCGGCAGCCTGCGCGTGATCAACGAGGATCGTATCCTGCCCGGCAGCGGTTTCGGCACCCACGGCCACCGCGACATGGAAATCATCAGCTACGTGCTCGAAGGGGCCTTGGCGCACGAAGACAACATGGGCAACGGCTCCAGCATCGTTCCCGGCGACGTGCAGCGCATGAGCGCGGGCAAAGGCGTGCTGCATTCAGAATACAACCATTCCAAGGACGGTGTGACGCACTTCCTGCAGATCTGGATCGAGCCCAATGTGACCGGCATCCGGCCGAGTTACGAGCAGAAACACTTCGATGCCGCGTCCCGGCGCGGCCGCCTGCGCCTGATCGCCTCCGGCGACGCGCGCGAAGGCTCGGTGCTGATCCACCAGGATGCGGCGGTGTATGCGGCGCTGCTCGACGGTGCGGAGCGCGTCAGCCACCAGCTCGCGCCCTCACGCAAGGCCTATGTGCATGTGGCCCGCGGCAGGCTCACGGTCAACGGCCAGCCGCTGGAATCAGGCGATGCGCTGAAGGCGAGCGGCGTGGCGGAACTGGTGCTGGAAAAAGGCGAGCAGGCCGAAGTGATCCTGTTCGATCTGGCTTGATCAACAATACTGAAAGGACGAAACACATGAACACCAAGGTACAAGATTCCGCGGCGCTGGCTGGCCGCATCCTGCTCGCGCTGATATTCATCATTTCGGGCTACGGCAAGATCACCGGCTATGCCGGCACGGCAGGCTATATGGCGGGCAAGGGATTGCCCATGGTTGCCGTTTTGCTGCCGCTTACGATCCTGGTCGAATTGGGCGGCGGCTTGCTCATCGCGCTGGGCTGGAAAGCGCGCTGGGCGGCGGCGCTGATTTTCCTGTTCCTGATTCCGGTCACGCTGGTGTTCCACAATCCCACCGGCCTGGCGCCGGCCGAGGCGCAGCAGCAGATGATCAACCTGCTCAAGAACGTGTCGATCATGGGCGGCATGCTGGGCCTGTTCGCTTTCGGGCCCGGTGGTTTCAGCCTCGATGCAAAACAAAGCGCATAAACCAAGGAGAACCACGATGACAACCAATGTCCTGATCGCTTTCTATTCCCGTGGCGGTGTGACTGAAGCGCTGGCCCAGGCGGTGGCGGAAGGAGCAAAAGCCGCGGGCGCCGAAGTGCGGCTGCGCCGCGCGCGCGAGTTTGTCGGCGAAGAGGTCATGAAGAAGGCGCCCGGCTGGCTTGAAGGCGCGAAACGCATGAACGCGCTGTACGAGGCGCCGACCGAGGCCGATGCCGAATGGGCCGATGCCATCGTGTTCGGCACGCCCACCCGCTTCGGCAGCATGACGGCCGAGCTAAAGGCCTATATCGACAGTCTCGGCGGGCTGTGGTTTCAGGGCAAGCTGGTCGGCAAGGCCGGCTCCGCGTTCGCCTCGACTTCGACTTTGCACGGCGGCAACGAAATGACCATCACCGCCCTGTATGCGCCGATGGCACACCTGGGCCTGATCCTGGTGCCGACCGGCTACGCCGACCCGGCGCTGTTCAAAGCGGGCACGCCCTATGGCGCCTCCTCGGTTTCGGGCACCAACAGCGCGCCGCCGAGCGCCGATGACCTCGAGGTCGCGCGCTTCCAGGGCAAGCGGGTCGCGCGTGTAGCGGCGGCGCTGAAAACGCTGCGTTAGCGACCAGGCAGAGGAGAGCTGGCGCGTGAGCGCCAGCCTCATGGCCTCAATGCCATTCTCCGCGCCGTAATTCCTACCTGTCCAGGCGTTATTCAATAGAATCGGCGTTGCAGCGAACGGCCCGGCATCGGGCCGTCCGTCTTACCGATCACTCGAGGTATCGCCATGCATCTGCTCGATCAGGCAGCGATTTTTCTGTTGACCGCGGTGCTGCTGGTGCCGCTGTTCCGGCGGCTCAAGCTCGGCGCCGTACTGGGTTATCTCGCGTCCGGCATGGCCATCGGTCCCTGGGGTCTGGGGCTGGTCGGCGAAGTGCAGGCGACGATGAACTTCGCCGAATTCGGCGTGGTGCTGCTGCTGTTCCTGATCGGTCTCGAACTGCAGCCGAGCCGGCTGTGGGTGCTGCGCCGGCCGGTATTCGGCCTCGGCGGTGCGCAGGTCGCGTTGACCACGCTCGCGCTGCTCGCGGCCTGCCTGCCGTTCGGCCTGGGCTGGCGCGAGGCGCTGGTGATCGGCTTCGGTCTGGCCATGTCCTCCACGGCACTGGTGATTTCCTCGCTCGCCGAGCGCGGCCAGCTCGGGGAGCGCCACGGCCGCAATGCCTTCGCCATCCTGCTGTTCCAGGACCTGTCGGTGATCCCGATGCTGGCGCTGCTGCCGCTGCTCGCGTCGAATGCGGCGCATGCCGGCGGCAACTGGATGGCCGCGCTCAAGGGCGTGGCTGTGATCGTATCGGTCATCGCCGGCAGCCGGCTGCTGGTGCGCCCGCTGCTCAAGCGGGCTGCGCGCTACGGCGGGCGGGAGGTGTTTACTGCAGCGGCGCTGCTGCTTGTCGTCGGCGCCGCGCTGATCATGGAAAAGATCGGCCTGTCGATGTCGCTGGGGGCTTTTCTCGCGGGTGTGCTGCTCGCCGACTCCGAGTTCCGCCACGAGCTCGAGGCGGACATCGAGCCGTTCAAGGGCCTGCTGCTGGGGCTGTTTTTTATCGCCGTGGGCATGAGCGCCAATCTGGATCTCGCCTGGCAGCAGCCGGTCGCGGTGCTCGGGCTGGCGCTGGGCCTGATGGCGGCGAAGTTCGTGCTCATGTACGCGATCGCGCGCGCCGGCGGCGCGCCCGACGAGACGGCGCAACGGCTGGCTGCGGCGCTCGCGCAAGGCGGAGAGTTCGCCTTCGTGCTGTTCGCCGCCGCGGCAGGCCTGGGCGTGTTCACCGCCGCCACGGCGCAGTTGCTGGTGATGGTGGTGACGCTGTCGATGCTGCTTGCGCCGCCATTCTTCGCGTTGCACGAGCGCGCGCTCGAGCGCTGGCTCGCGCGCAGCGCGGCACCCGAGTACGACAGTATCGACGGGCCGGGCAATCCGGTGATCATCGCCGGCTACGGCCGCTTCGGTCAGATCGTGTCGCGCGTGCTGCGCATGTGCGGCCTGCCGTTCACGGCGCTGGAGGCGAGCTACCAGCAGGTGGACTTCGTGCGCCGTTTCGGCAGCAACAAAGTCTATTACGGGGACGCTTCGCGGCTCGAATTGCTGCATGCGGCCAAGGCAGGCGAGGCCAAGCTGTTCGTGCTGGCGATCGACGACGTCGAAGCGTCGGTCAAAACCGCCGAGGTGGTGCGCAAGCACTTTCCGGAACTGCCCATACTCGCGCGGGCACGTAATCGCGTGCATTATTTCCGGCTGCGCGACCTCGGTGTCAAGGCGATCCACCGCGAAACATTCCCGGCCAGCCTGGATGTAGCGCGCCAGGCCTTGCTGCGCCTCGGCTTCGGCGCCGCCGCGACCGAGCACGCGCTCGCGCTGTTCCGGCAGCACGACGAGGCTCAGCTCGAAGCGCAATACGCGGTCAAGCACGACGAGGCGCGGCTGATCCAGACCGCGAAGGAAGCGGCCGAGCAGTTGCGCGAGCTGTTCGAAGCCGACAGCATCGGTCCGCTGGCTGAATTTCCGCGCGGCGCAACGCAGGGCGATGCGCGCCCGGCTTGATGTCCGCGCCGCGGTTCCCGGCGGAGCAGGCACCGTTTGGCTTTAGAATGCCGGTATGAAAGACATGGTGGTACTGATTTCCGGCCGCGGCAGCAATATGCAGGCCCTGGTCGAAGCCGGCTTGCCGGTGGCCGCGGTGATCAGCAACCGCGCCGACGCGGCCGGGCTCGCGTACGCGGCCGGCCGCGGCATCGCCACGTCCGTCGTCTCGCACCGCGACTACGCCACGCGCGAGGCCTTCGACGCCGCGCTGGCGCAGGCGATCGATGGTTTCCGTCCCGATCTGGTGGCGCTGGCCGGCTTCATGCGCATACTCACCGCGGGTTTCGTGCTGCGCTACCGGGGCCGCATGCTCAACATTCATCCATCACTGCTGCCCGCATTCCCGGGGCTGGACACCCACGCGAGGGCGCTCGCCGCAGGCGTCAAGCTGCACGGCTGCAGCGTGCATTTCGTCACGCCCGAACTCGACCACGGACCGATTGTCATGCAGGCGGCGGTGCCGGTGCTTCCACGGGATGACGAGGCCAGGCTCGCCGCGCGCGTGCTGGCGCAGGAGCATCGCATTTACGCGCAGGCGGCGCGCTGGTTCCTTGATGAAAAGCTGGTCATCGAGAGCGGCGTGGTGCGCGTTAAGGGAGAACCGCCCCAACAGTTGTACGCACCGTGAGCAGACTTCTCGCCTTCGCCGCCGCCTGCGCGTTTTCCGTCGCCTGCGCCGCGCAGCCGCCGCACAAGCTGAGCCTGACTTACGACGTCAGTTATAACGGCATTGTCGCGGCCGAATTGACCGAGGTGCTCAAGCATGACGGCAAGACCTTTTCGCTGAGTTCCGAAGGCCGCGGCAAGGGTATAGGCGCGCTGCTCTATCATGGCGCCGCCAAGCGCTCCTGCCGCGGTGAAATCACCAGTGCCGGCCTGCGTCCGCTGGAATACCGCGATCAGCGCGGCGACAAGGCGCCGGCCGTCGCAAGATTCGATTGGGCGAAGAACACGCTGACGCAGGAGCACGATGGCAAGAACGAGACCACTGCGATGGTGTTGCCGCTGCAGGACCGGCTGAGCTTTCTCTACAATTATGCGTTCCAGTCCACGCCCGATCTCAGGCCGGGCAAGGAGATCAAGGTGACGCTGACCGACGGCAAGGGTCTGACGCGATTTCGGTACAAGGTCGCGGGAACGGAACTGCTGAAGACTCCGGCGGGCGAACTGGAAACCGTGCACCTGGTGAAGCAGCGCGAAAACAAGGATGACAAGGGCACGGAACTCTGGTTCGCGAGCGACCGCGATTACCTGCCGGTGCGCATCCTGGTTGTTGAAAAGGACGGCGTGCGCATCGACCAGATGCTGACACGCATCGAGAATTAGTGTCTGCGCTGCACCGCCCCCTGCTGGATCACACCGCTGCCGCGCTTGCCGCGGTGCTGGAATTCAGGTATCCCGCTGACGCGGTCCTGTCGCGCTATCTGCGCGCACACCCCGTTCTGGGGCAGCAGGACCGCGCGTTCGTCGCCGAAACCGTGTTCGCCGTGCTGCGCCGCCTGCGGCTGCTGGAAAGCCTGAGCGAAGGCAGGGATCCGCGCCGGCTGGTGCTCGCCGCGCTCACCCGGCTGCGGGGCCTGAGCCTGCGCGAACTGGATCCGGTATTGAAGACCAGCGAACGCGAATGGCTGGCCGAGCTCAAGGCGCGCGCCGAGGACGATACGCTGGCCGTGCGCTGCGATTTCCCCGACTGGCTGCTGGCGAGGCTGCAGCGGCAATATGGCGGGGAGGAACTGCTGGCGCTCGCGCATAGCCTGCACAAGAGCGCGCCGCTCGATCTGCGCGTCAATTTGCTCAAGACCGAGCGCGAAGCGGTGCTCGCGCGCCTGGCGGCCGATGGCATAGGCGCGCAGGCGACGCCTTATTCGCCCGTCGGCGTGCGTCTCGATGGCAAGCCGCAGATCAACCGCCACGCGCTGTTTCTGGAGGGTGCGATCGAAATCCAGGACGAGGGCAGCCAGCTGCTGTGCCAGCTGCTCGCGCCGCGCCGCGGCGAGATGGTCGCGGATTTCTGCGCCGGCGCCGGCGGCAAGACGCTGGCGCTGGGCGCGCTGATGCGCTCAAGCGGCAGGCTGTACGCGTTCGACGTTTCGGAAAAGCGCCTCGCGGGTCTCAAGCCGCGCCTCGCGCGCTCGGGTCTTTCCAACGTGCATCCGCAATGGATCGGGAGCGAGCACGACGCGCGTCTGAAGCGTCTTGCGGGCAAGCTCGACCGCGTGTTGGTGGACGCGCCTTGCACCGGTCTCGGGACGCTGCGGCGCAATCCCGATCTCAAATGGCGCCAGGACGAGGAGGCGCTCGCGGGGTACCGCGCAAAGCAGGATCTCATACTCGCCGCGGCGGCAAAACTGGTGAAACCGGGAGGGCTGATGCTGTATGCGACCTGCAGCCTGCTCGATGAAGAGAACGCCGAGGTGGTGCGGTCGTTCCTGGCGGCGCATGCGCAGTTCGAGTTGCGCCCGGCGAATGCGGCGCTGGCGCAGCAGCGCATCGCGCTCGATACCGGCGAATATCTACGCCTGGCACCGCATGTGCATGGCACCGACGGCTTTTTCGCTGCCTTGCTGACGCGGAAGAAAGAGAACTGATGAGGCGAGCGCTGCTGCTGCTCGCGCTGCTCGGTGCCGGTGCGGTCGCGGCGCAAACGCCGCAGCGGGCGGGCCAAGGACTTGCGACACGGCCGCTGCCGCCGCCAATTCCGGCGCAGGGTACGGTGCAGGTGGCATTCACGCCCTGGGACAATGCGGAAGGCATGATCGTCGAGCGCATACGCCGGGCGAAACATCAGATCCTGGTGCAGGCTTTCAGCTTCACCAGCCGCGCTCTGGCGAATGCCCTGATTGCCGCCAAAAAGCGCGGTGTCGATGTGCGGATTCTGGCGGACCGCGAGCAGACGTTCGGCGGCGAATCCAGCCGTATTCCCGAACTGGATCAGGCGGGCATTCCGGTGATGCTCGAAGTTCGCTATCAAAGCGCGCACAAC
>JAKAIH010000534.1 GCA_021825225.1 Pseudomonadota bacterium | reverse complement strand
ACCACCCCAAACTGCTGTTGTTCTTATCATAACCGCGTTCTCCGAGCGGATACGCTTTTCATCCGCTCGGAGAACGCGGTTGGCGCGCAGAGCGCGCAATGGCCGCCACCGGCATGCAACCGCATTCAAGACGCGGTACCTAACGCCGCCGAATCCTACCTCTTCTGATATTGCGTCGCGCCGAACAGCATCTCTTTCGCCTTGTCGTCCATCACCGGCTTGCGCAGGTCGGCCAGCACCGCGAGGCCGCGCTGTACCGCGGGCCGCGCGGCGATGCCGTCGAACCATTTTTTCACATGCGGGTAGTCGGCAATGTCCACGCCCTGCCGCTCCGGAAAGCGCAGCCAGGGCATGATGGCCATGTCGGCAATGGTGTATTCGCCGCAGGCGATGAATTTGCTTTCGGCCAGGCGCCGGTCCATCACGCCGTAGAGCCGGTTCGCCTCCTTGGAATAGCGGTTCATCGCGTAGGGAATCTTTTCCGGCGCATAACCGAGGAAATGATGCGCCTGGCCCAGCATCGGCCCGACGCCGCCCATCTGGAACATCAGCCATTGCAGCGTCGCCCAGCGGTCACGCAGATCCTCGGGCAGGAATTTGCCGGTCTTCGACGCGAGATAGAGCAGCATCGCGCCCGACTCGAACATGGACATCGGCTTGCCGCCGGGACCGTCGGAATCGATCATCGCCGGCATCTTGTTGTTGGGGCTGATCTTGAGGAACTCGGGCTTGAACTGGTCGCCCGCGCCGATGTCGATCGGATGCACGCGATAGGGCAGGCCGGTTTCTTCCAGCATGATGTGGATCTTGTGGCCGTTGGGGGTGGCCCAGGAATACAGGTCGATCATGGTTTCACTCCTCCTTCTTGTCAGGGTGGCGCTTGCGCAGCAGGTATTTGTGCACACCGTCCAGCACGAGTTCGCCGCGTTGATTGTGCACGGTCGCGCGCATGACAATCACGCCGGTCGTGCGCTGCGGGACGAGTTCAGTGATTTCCAGCGCCGAATAGAGCGTGTCGCCGGCATACACGCCCTTGAGGAAGCGGCTCGACTGCTCGATGAAGCCGATCAGTGCGTCGCCCACCTGGTGCGGGAACATGCCGGCGCCGGCAGCGGTCTGGATCAGCACCTGGAAGCCGTGCGCGAGCAGGTCGGGATAGCCGCGCGCGCGGCAGAATTCGCGGTCGTAGTGAATCGGATGGTTGTCGCCGCTCGCCGCCTGGAACGCGAGGAAGTGCGCATCGCTCATGGTGCGGCTGGGCGAACGGAATACCTCGCCGACGCGGAAATCCTCGAACCAGCGCTGCTCGGCGAGCTGGTGCGAACGCGGATCGAACGCGGACATTGCGTCTGATATTGGAGACGGCTAGATCAGCTTGACCAGCTGTTTGCCGAAGTTCTGGCCCTTCAACAAACCGATGAAGGCCTTGGGCGCGTTCTCCAGGCCCTGCGCCACGGTCTCGCGGTACTTGAGCTTGCCCGATGCGATCCAGTCGGCCAGGTCTTTGAGCGCCTGCGGCCAAAGATTCAGGCGGTCGCTGACGATGAAGCCCTGCACCTTGATGCGGTTGGTCAGGATCGCCTGGAAGGTTTTCACGCCATAGGGCTCGGTCGCGTTGTATTGCGAGATCAGGCCGCACACGGCGATGCGCGAGAATGCGTTCGTGCGCCGCAGCACCGCGTCCAGGATTTCGCCGCCCACGTTTTCGAAGTAGCAGTCGATGCCGTCGGGCGTGGCCGCCTTCAGATCCTGATTCAGCCGGCCGGCCTTGTAATCGACGCAGGCGTCGAAGCCGAGCTCGTTCACGACGTAGTCGCATTTTTCCTTGCCGCCGGCGATGCCCACGGCGCGGCAACCCTTGAGCTTCGCGATCTGGCCCACGGCACTGCCGACCGCCCCCGAAGCGGCGGACACCACCACGGTCTCGCCTGCCTTGGGCTGGCAGATGTCGAGCAAACCGACCCAGGCGGTGACCCCGGGCATGCCGACCACGCCGAGGTAGGCCGACATGGGCACGCGGCTGACATCGACCTTATTGACGCCGCTGCCGTCGGAACAGCCGTATTGCTGCCAACCGTAATAGCCGGTGACGATGTCGCCGACTTTGAATTTCGGGTTCTTCGACTCGATCACTTCGCCCACGGTGCCGCCGACCATGACCTGGTCGAGCTCCGCCTTGGCGGCATAGGACTTGACGTCGTTCATGCGGCCGCGCATGTAGGGGTCGAGCGAAAGATAGTGGTTGCGCACCAGAATCTGCCCCTCGGCGAGTTTCTGGATGGGCGTGTTGACGATCCTGAAATTCTCTTCCGTCACCCAGCCTACGGGACGGCTGGCAAGCAGGACTTGCATATTGGTAGCCATGGTGACCTCCTTCTGTAATTGTATTCGGGGGGACTGCGAGAGGCCCGCCCCCGGGCCGATCATCAAAGTGGGAGCGAGCTCACTCGCTCCCACCAGGGTGCTTTGCGCAAACTTACGCGGCGCTGGCGAAACGCTCGCTGTGGTGCTCGACGTCGCCCAGGGTGGCGTTGATCATCGCGAGGCGTTTGGCGTAGTGGCCGGCGGCGAGTTCGTTGCTCA
>JAKAIH010000027.1 GCA_021825225.1 Pseudomonadota bacterium | reverse complement strand
ATGCCTTCGCCGCTTTCCGGATAAGCGAGCCCGGCCGCATCGCCCACGAGCAGTACGCCCTCATCTGCCAGTCGGCGTCCGGAATGCCCGTGCAGCAGGTAGGCATGGCCCTGGAATTTGTCCGGGATATTCTTCGGAATCCGGCCGCGCTGCCATAGAAAATCGCAGAAATCCCGGAGTTGTTCCGCCAGACCCTGGTGGCCGTCCCGCCCCAGGCCGACATTGAGGTAATCGCCTTTGCGGAAGCACCAGCCGTATCCCTTGAGATCCCGGCAGAAATAGAGTTCAGGCGTATCCGCGCGCACACGGCAATCGGCGGCTTGTTGCGAAGTCATTTCGAATTCGAGCTCCTTCGCCGCCACTGCGGCTTCGGTCGCGCCCAGCTTCGCGCCGAGGAAACGGGCCACCGGGCAGAAGTGCCCTCCAGCGCCAATCACGAGCGGCGTTGCGATCGCATCGTTGATTATCCATTGACTGCCGCGCTTCTCCAGCGATTTCAGGGACTCGCCCAGCCGCAGCTGCGCGCCCGAGCGCTGCAGCAGGTAATGGTCGAACTCGCAGCGGCGTATGCCGAAGCTGACCGTGCCCGGGTAGCGGGTCTCCACTTCGCCGCCGTGGATCAGTCCGGTGCGAAACGCCGTGATCGGCTGCAGCACGCGCTCCCTGGCATAGTCCGCGCTATCGAGTTGCAGCGCCTCCAGCACCGCCGGCGTGATCCAGCCGGCGCATACCTTGTTGCGCGGGAACTGCGCCTTGTCCAGCACCGTCACCGCCATGCCCTGCCGGCGCAGCTTCCAGGCGCAGGACGAGCCGGCGGGGCCGCCGCCGACGATGAGCGCGTCGCAGCTATGCATCGCGGCGTTTCAGGGTGCGTACAGGTATTGCCTGGTCCATGGGATGCGGTTTTCGCCGGAGCGGTTGAAGCACACCTGGAATAGCTGCATGTCGCCAGAGCGGAATGCGGCCAGTGAGCCCGCCAGATACAGACGCCAGGTGCGCACGAAGGCAGGATCGAACATCTGTGTCACGCGCTCGGTATTGGCCTCGTAGCGCGCCAGCCAGTGCTCCAGCGTCGTGGCGTAATGCAGCCGCAGGTTCTCCACATCCAGCACCGAAAAACCGAAAGGCTCGAAGATCTGCATCATCTGCGACAGACTGGGCGGACAGGCTCCCGGAAATATATTGCGCTCTATCCAGGGGGTCATCGGACTGGGGCGGTCCCGCCCGATCGTATGAACAAGCCCGCGGCCGCCATCCTTGAGACTGCGGTCTATGACCGCCCCCAGGGCTTGGTACTGGTCGATCCCGACATGTTCGAGCATGCCCACCGAAACGAAGGCGTCGAACTCGCCCTCGACGTTGCGGTAATCGTCCTCGATGAACTGCACCCGGCCGTCGAGGCCTTCGGCCAGTGCGCGTTCGCGCGCATAGGCAATTTGCTCAGTGGAGATGTTGTAGGCTCTCACCGTGACCCCGTAGTGTTTGGCCATGTGCAGCGCCAGAGCGCCCCAGCCGCAGCCGGCCTCGAGCACGGCTTCCCCAGGCGCAAGGCGCAGCTTGCGGCAGACGTAGTCGAGTTTCGCCGCCTGTGCCTGCTCCAGCGCCATGTCCGGGGTTGGAAAATAGGCGCAGGTGTAAACCATGTTCCGGTCGAGCCAGAGCTTGTAGAAATCGTTGCCGATATCGTAATGATGATGGATGTTGCGCCGCGCCCTGGGCTGCGTATTGCGCGGCGCGGCGCTGAACGGCGCCAGCAGTTTTTGCGCGATCTGGCCGTGCCCGCTGGCGCGCATCGAGCGGTAGATCGCTTCGAGACAATCCACCAGGTTGCCCTGCACCTCGATGCGCTCCGCCACGTACATTTCGCCGAAGCCGAGCTCGGGGTTGGCGATGAGCTTCAGCAAGGCGCCGCGGTCGCGGATCAGCACCTGCGCGATCGGCGGACTGTTCGTGCCCGCGATTGCCTGACCGTCCCACAACACGAGATCCAGGGGCGGATTGCCCATGGATTCCATCATGCGCGCGAGCAGCAGCTTTTCCGCTGAAAAGACTTTGTTGCCCAGGGTCGGCCGCGACGCGCTTGCACGCGCTGCGCTATGGGCTGCAGCGTCTACCGTCCCGGCGTGATGCTGGGTTCGTTCCTGCTCCATGCTGACACCTCGCAATCGTATGCTGCCGCCGCCGCAAACCTCCTGTCGCGCCCGTGCCGCTTAGGATGGCGCGAACGCCGGTGCCGCAATCGCGGCCGCGTCCTGCTTGTTGTTTCTGGCCTCGACCATCGTGGAAAAGTCGAACAGATTCACCCGGCAGATATTCATCGCGTCCAGGCCGGTCTGCCCGAGAAAACGGTCCAGCGAAAAATCCGGACGGAACCCCAGCTGCTTCGACAGCGGCGCAAGCAGGCTCTCCACGCTCCCTAGTATTGGATTGCGGCTGTGAAAATGGTTCACCATGAATATCTGGCCGCCGGGCTTGCACACCCGGCGCATCTCGTCGACCAGGCGCCCCGGATCCGGAACCACGGAGGCAACGTACATGGCGACCACCTTGTCGAAGCTGTCGTCCTCGAACGCCATGTTCTCGGCATCCATGACCAGCAGCCGGGCGCTGCATTCGAGTTCATCCCGCGCCAGGCGCACGCGGGCCTGTTCCAGCATATCGCGCGAAATATCGATGCCGACGACGCGCACGTCCTGCGGGTACAGGGGAAGGGAAAGCCCGGTGCCTACGCCCACTTCCAGTATGCGCTCGCCGGGGCTGCAATCCATCCTGTCGACAATTGCCCTGCGGCCCGGCTGAAATACCGCCCCGAAACAGACGTCGTAAAAACGTGCGTAGCGCCTGTAGGCTTGTTCTATCGCTCGAATATCCAAGGATGCCCTCCTCGTTCCGGCTGCTTGAGCATTGCCGTTCCAGCGGCTTGCACGAGCACTCTGCGCCCTTGCCACGGGCCTTGAGGCTACCCTGCCTCGGCCCGCCAGCCTTGACATTGCTCACACTTGCGGCAAGCGCAAAACGACCGCGGGGCACAGGCACGGGCTGAAATGTTCTCACAAAAAAGCCGGTCATTGCTAGTGCCGGCGACGGCTGCAGGCGGAACTGGAATGAAGGAGCGAGCCTGGTCTCCGCGGCGAAGGGGCGCCGCCGGGTGCTGCGGGTGAATCAGCGCGCGGCTGGCGCGGCGCTCAGCGTAAGCGGTGCCTTGCGGCTTTTCCGCGCAACAGCAGAATGGACAGCAGGCTTGCGATTTGGACCGCTGAACATTTGCGCCTGTTGCTGCCCGATGATTTCGAGGATCTGATCGGGTGAGTATTGTTTCGAGCCCCTCCAGGCCTCCACGACCTTGCCCTCGTTCAGGATCGCGAACATGGGCGAACCCGCACCCGCAAGCTTTGCGGCAATCGGCTCGCGCAGGTATTTGAGCTCGTCCGGAAACGAAGAGATTTGCGGAACGGGGGAGCCTATGGCTTTCGTGATTTTGGTGAACCGGACCTGCCGAAACAGAGCGGATTGCTTTAGCTTGGGGAGATCGGTAGCCTCCCAGCCGCGGCAAAATGAGCATTCCGGGCTGCCGAAATATACGAAATCAATTCGCGGCCTTGCTCTTCCCTGAGCGCTGGCTACCAGCGAAAAGCACAGCAGCGAGAACAAGGCCAGCAATCTTGCTGCCTGTGTCAGCCGTGTTTTCAGCGGCGGTCGGCGGTACCCTTGCGCCGCGCCTGTCGGTCCGCCAAGCGCGCAGCTTCGCCACTGCATCCGGAGCGAAATCATTTTCCGCTGCCCAAATGCTCCTGCAGCACAAACCTCGGACGGGGCTGTGCATTTACATAAGCCGCGATGTCCAGTGCGTCCTGGTCGCTCAGGATGGGATCGCCCAATGGCATGGTGTTCCTGAGGTAGGTAGCCAGCTTGAGGTCCGACGCCATGCCCGCGCCGTCGTTGTAAGACTGGGAGCCCCATACCGGCGGAAATTTCCCGACACCCGCCCCATCGCTGCCGTGGCAATTGGCGCAGGCGGAGCCGTACAGCGTCTTGCCACGCGGCACGTCCCCGTCGTCCTCGTCTATGTTCAAGGACGGCGACGCGTTGGGGCCGAACGGGCCTTTAAGGCTCATCTTGACTGGATAGCCTTCCGACAGCCAGGTGATATAGGCGGCGATGGCCACCGAGACTGCGCTGCCGTTGGGCGGGCGCCGGCCATTCATGCTGCGCATGAAACAGTTGAGGTTGCGGTCTTCCAGAGTGATGACCTGCTTTTCCCGCGGCGTGTAGGTGGGGTAGGCGGAAGCTGCACCGAGGAAACTCAGCGCCCCCGGCTTGGTGCCGGCGTCGAGATGGCAGGAGGTACAAGCGAGGTTGTTCCCGACGTATTGCCGGCTCAATGGGTGCGTGTTGGTGTGGTTGACGATATCGCGCCCCAAGGCCACGGTCTTGCCCAGTTCGCCCGGCGGCAGTTCGCTCGGTATCGGCACTGCCAAAGCTCGGACCTCTCCGCCCGCCGCGGCCGGTACGGCGCCCGCGGCGGCGACGATCAGCACCAGGCCAAAAGCGCTTTTGCGCGCTGCTTTGATCATGGAATTTGCATCCATTCACGCCTCCACGTCCATCGCCCGGTCCCGCGCCAGCGGAGCCGTCTTTGGACTACGGAGCCGGGAGCGCCCTCTGGAGTAGGCAGGGGGTGCCCGCGTCAGGTCTCTGTCGGGACTCCCGGCGTCTGGAACTGCGTCAGCAGCCGGCTGTTTTCTTGAACGACTTGCTGTGATTTTTTCCGTCTTGTTTATCGAACTTGGTGCGAATTTCGTCGCCTTCCACGATGCGCTTGTCCTTGAATTTGTCCAGGGTCAGGTTGTCGGTGATGTCGATGGTGACGGATGCCCCTGACTTGTTGTCCTTGAGGATCGCAGTGGCGGACTTTCCGTCCGGCGCCAATTGGATTTTGGAAATGGTGCCGACTATGGTCACCGGCTCGGCGGAGACGTTGCCCACATACGCGAGGCCCGATACCGCCATCATGGCAGACAGAATGATCGCTGAAACTCTCTTGTTCATTGCATACTCCTTTAGCGCAAAAATAAAAAATCTGAACTCTGGTAAAACGCACGTCACTTCGGCAACGCTCGCAATGATTCTCCGCTAACGGCCGCCCGATCTGCCGGGGGTAGGGTGCAAACCGGGCGGCCTGGGCTAACTCAGAATTTCACTTCGAACGTCGCATACAGGTTGTAGGCCTTTTGCAGCGGGGTCATGGTCATCATCTGGCCATTGACATCCGAAATCTTCACCGGCGCGCCGACCCAGTTGTTGCTGCCGGTGTACTGGAAGTCGTAGTACTGATAGCCGAGGCGGAAGAACGCTTTGCTGAAGAACGAGGAAATCGGCTTCTTCGCAAGCTCCTGGATCAGATAGGCTTCGTACACATTGCCGCGGGTTCCGACCTTCGATGTCCACATGTCGTCGGCGGCAGGCGCAAAGGTGATCCAGTTCTTCGACCCGTGGTTGTACTCGAAGCCCAATTTGGTTTTCGACGGGAGGTCGTAGCGCGCACCCAGGGCGATCGCGCTGCCCTTCCTGCTGGTCGGCGCTTCCGGCGAGAAGAAGCTGCCGGTCAGCAGCCCCTGGAATCCGAATTGGGATGAAACATTCGAATTCGGATGGGTTACGCTCAAGGCGACGTCCGCGAACAGATTGAGGTCGCCCGGGCCCACTTTTTTCAGCGTGCTCATGACACCGCCGCCCCACCATTCGATGTCGCCGAGATTTATCTTGGGCGAGGTATTGCCGTAGTAGGTGTTGCTCATGGTCGGCGCATCGAAAATGTTGTAACCGCGGTTCCACTGCAGCCAGACGCGCAGCGGATCGGTATCGATCGGGATCAGCGCGATGCCCAGCATGTCGGTATCGGAGAGGGAATTCCCCGGCGTTTTGCGGAAGCCGCTCTCGAATCCGCGTCCGTAGCAGACCTTGCCGTACGCTCCGGGCAGGGCATCGATGTCCGGGGCGTAACCGAAAGTCATGCCATCGAACGCATAATCGACCAGCAGCGACGGCGTGCCGCCGTTGCCGGGGCGGGGATTATTCAATTTCAGGTTGCTGGGCGCGCCATTGGTCGAGGGGCGACGGCCGACCGAAAACCACATATCCCTGTCGGCGATGTTGCTCCAGGTGGCATATACGCGGTCGACGTTCAGGTAACTGCTGGACGGCACGTGACCGAGCGTGCCGTCGAACACGCCGACGCGGTCGGCGAAATACGGCGCGTTGCCGGAATTGTCTATGCCGTTCTCGTCCTGGGAGCCGAATATCTTATATGCCAGCAGGCGCGCATTGACGGTTACGTCCTCGGTCGCCTTGGCGTGAAGGTCGAGACCGAATCGATTGGTGTACAGCGTGGTGTTTTCCGGTTTGTACGCGGGAACCTGGGCGGCGAAACCGCCGATGCCGCGGATCAGACCCGCATTCCCGGGATTGGCGACAAAGGCGTTGGCCTGGTCGACGGTTCTCACCGCAGCCATCTGTTGGGAAAAATTCATCAGGGCGCTGAGCGCTCCGGCCGTAGACATGCCGCCTGCGGCGGGCGCGCCGAAATACGCGGACGAGCCGGCTACGGTCGACGGATTGGCGAAGAAATCGGCCTGCAGTTTCTGCTGTACGTTGGCGAAGGTCGCATTCACGTCCGTGAAGGTCTTGGTTTCCCCTTTCATGGAGTCGATGCGGAAGCGATAATCGCCGCCGATGGTCAGCCACTTGCCGAGCGACTTGCCCTGGGCCTGCTTGACCTGGCCCTTCAGATCTTCGATGTCGCTCGCGTAGGCTTTCTTGGTCTCGCTCTTCAATTGTTCGACCGCCTTGCCGGCTTTTTCCTCGTTGGCGCGGACCTGCTGTTTCAGCTGCTCGATTTCCCTCGACAGCGCGTCTATCTTCTTCATCAGCGCTTCGTCGGCGGCATGCGCCGAGAGCGGCAGCCAGATCCCTGCAACCAGCGCCACGAGCAAGCGCTTCGAAAACTTCTTATTCATGTTTTGCTCCCCGAGATTGTCAAAGTAAGAAAATTGGAAATTCGCCAGGTATTCGCAGCCCTAGGGCATCCATCGCGCTTCGCTGCGCCGATTGCGTGGCTTGCCGTAGCCCGCCTAGCCGCGCCGGCCAGGAGTAGCGGCCTGCGCCAGCTCCGGCTCCGCTTCGTGCTGATCCTCCCAGCCGGTGATCATCGCCTTGATGTGCGCGAGCGGCGTATGGCCGGTAGTGGACAGGTAGAGGTGGCCGATAAGGAAGGCCAGCATCATGAAAGCCGCCGCGGTGTGCACCAGGGCGATCGAGCCGAGCTGCAGGCCGGCGAGCGCGGCGATTTTCGTGGCGCCGAGCTGGTTGTAATACAGATAGAGCAGTCCGCTGATCCAGATCAGCGGGTTGATGAACAGCTTGACCAGCAGATAGGCCAGGCGCTGCAGCGGATTGTGCTTGGCGAGCTGGGTGACGCGGAATGGATGCGGCGCACCGGTGAATATGCCCACCGAGTAGTAATTCATGACGGCAAGGATATTCTTGGTCGTCGGGATGTACTGCTTCCACTCGCCGGTAGTGAAGTGCCAGAAAATCGCGAACAGCCACAGTCCGATCAGCGTCCATGCCGCCGTGGTGTGCAGGTCGGCCGCCTTTTGCCAGCCGAGCAGCGTGTAGCTGCCGTGGATCTCAAACCCGGTCGCGAGCATGAAGATGATGAGTGCGGCCTGCGCCCAGTGCCAGAAGCGCTCGAAACGCTTGAAGATGTACATGCGTGCCATGATTGATTTCTCCTAGTGTTTGCGCTTGGATAGGACGATGCGCCCAAGGCCGTGACCGAGAACGCCCAGCAGTGTCAGCGCCGCGATTGCCCAGCCCGCGGTGTCGAGCAAGCGGTTGTGGTCGCTGACGCGCCCGGGAATGTAGATGCCGGGAACTTTTTCCAGCCTGCCGTTGGCTGCATGGCAGTCCTGGCAATGCAGCGCGTCCTTGGCCGGCGCCACCATGTGGGTGATCGGCCAGGTGCTGTCGGTCTCGATGAAGTCGACCTTGCCGGAGAAGGGCGCGTTGACCGAGGCCATGCCGGCGGCGACAGCCTTTTTCCAGTTCAGGTTCTCCCAATAGGCAGTGTCGTCTTCGCCCGCAAGATGCGTTACTACCAGCGTCTTGTTCACCGGGTCATAGGCCTGCTTGCCGTGAAATACCTTGACCGGCCAGATCAGCGACTTGCCGTCGCTCGCGCTGCCTTCGAAGCTGTTGATGTGAACCGGCTGATTGCTGGCCTCGATCTTGTCCCCGCGCAGGGTGTATTTCACTTTGCCGTTGAACCAGATGTATTGAGGCACCACGTTCTCGGCCAGGACGAAGTCGCCTTTCTTGCCGTTGTAGACCTCGTATTCGTCGGCATTCTTTTTCACCAGAGGCTTGCCGTCGGGCCCGCGCTTGCCCGAGGTCGACCAGTCCCAGGACATTTTGGTAGGCACGCCGCCACGCGCGAACTTCGGGATATGGCAGGTCTGGCAGGCCACCTTGTCGGTGTGGTCGTTCAGTTTGGCGATTTTCTTGTGCGGCGCCTGGCCATGGCAGGCCTGGCAGGTGGTGGGGCTGGTGTTGTAGTGCTTGCCGCGCACATGCGCTTCGCCCTTGTCCTGCGCGGTCGGCGCGTAGCGGCTGCCGGGCACCTGGTGGCCCTGCGTATCGTGGCAGGTATCGCAAACGAAGTTGTTTCCGTCCGCGTCCATGTGCACGTCGAGCGCCTTCTCCGGCGCCTCGAGCGAACTGTCCAGGTCGCCGTGCTTGACCCCGTCGCCGCCGCCGCCGTAGAAATGGCAGGCGCCGCAGGTGGTACGGCTGGACTTGCCCACGTGCTGTGCGATCGACTGCAGGTCGACCGCCTTGATGATCTTGCCCGAGCCCGGCGGGAATTCCGTATTCTTGGTGACCGGGTTCCCGTCGAAACCGATGGGCTTCTTGTACTTGCCGGTGGTGTCGTGACAGACCAGGCAATCGACGTTGGTTTCCGTGGCGAAGAAGGCCTTGTCTTCCTTGAAGCCGTAGCCGATGTGGCAGGCGGCGCAGTCGGCTTCGTTCGAGGTTATCGAAGTACAGAAGTTGTTGATGACGTGCCTTTTGCCGAGCAGCTGGCCCTCCGGGCTCTTGTATTCCCAGTTCCAGTGTTCGGTCTTCTGGATCTGCTTCGCCGCCTCGGTATGGCAGCTGAGGCAGGCCTTGGTGACTTCCGGCCCGGAATTGAACACCTGCTTCAGTTCCTTGAATTTGCTGTGGTCGGCGGTAGACTTCAACAACTTGGCGGCTCCCGGCTCGGCTGCGGCTTGGGCCGAGGTAACGAGGAGCATGGAAGCCATCACGGCGGCCATGAATATTCCAGTGCGCACTATCGACATCTCCTGCGGTTAAGACGCGCTGGCGGAAGCCCTCAGTTGCGACTGCATCGGGTTGATGCAGGACGTCCGCAAACGCGATCGAGTGGTTAGGAAGCTTTGTTATCCGGCTGTCTATGCGTATATGTGGCTATACGCATATCTTGGACTTTATTTTTTTTTTATAAAATCGTTTTAACGGATGAGGCTCATCAGCCAAATTGCTTTTGGGCGTTGGTTCCATTTTGATGATGAACTCGATCAATAAATTGGATGCACCCGCACTGCGGCACTTGCTACAACGCGGGTTCGGCGAATTTGCGCGGCGCGCGCTTCCCGGACACGGCGCATCACCGTGCATCACCGTGCAATTGACAAATATGCGTTGCTGATCATATAGTCGCTCGGGGGTATCTCGAAGATATCGGAAAACCAAATGGATGAACGCAGTCACGCCATCGACGCTGTCGCCTCGTATTTCGGTGTGCTCTCCGAGCCCACGCGCATCCGGATCATGCATTCCATATGCGAAGAAGAGAAAACGGTGTCGCAAATCGTCGATGAGATCGGCGCCAGTCAGACCAACGTATCCCGCCACCTGGGCATCATGCACAGAAGCGGCGTGCTCGAGCGGCGCAAGGACGGCAATCAGGTCTATTACCGCACAGCGGACCCGGCCATGGTGGACCTCTGCCGCAGCGTGTGCAAACGCATATCCGAGCGCATGGACGAAAAGATGCCCTTGCGCCGCGAGTTGCTCAAGCTGATGCCGGAAGCGGCGTCGAGACGGAAGCAGCGCGCACCCTGAAATCTGCGCGCGCCGCGGCGCAGCGGCGGCAATGCGCCGCCTACGCGGTAGAATGCGTGCATGAAAAAGCTAGTCATTGCGAGCGGCAACGCCGGCAAGCTGCGCGAAATCCAGGCCATACTCGGCCCTCTGGGCTTTGACATCCAGACTCAGTCCGCGCTGGGCATACCCGATGCGGAAGAGCCGCACCTCACGTTCATCGAGAATGCGCTGGCGAAGGCGCGCCATGCCGCCGCGCTCGCCGGGCTGCCGGCCCTGGCGGATGATTCCGGAGTATGTGTGCCCGCGCTCGGCGGCGAGCCGGGCGTGCATTCCGCGCGCTATGCCGGCAGCGGCGCCGGCCGCGAAGAGCGCGACGCGCGCAATAACGACAAGTTGGTAGCCGCGCTCGCCGCCTGCAGCGAACGCCGCGCCTACTATTATTGCGCCATGGTGCTGGTGCGCCACGCGGCCGATCCGCAGCCGCTGATCGGCGAAGGCTATTGGTGGGGCGAGATCGAGGCGCAGGCGCGCGGCGGCAACGGCTTCGGCTACGATCCGCATTTCTTCCTGCCCGAGCTGGGCAAGACCGCGGCCGAGCTCGATGCCGGGCACAAGAACCGGCTGTCGCACCGCGGCCAGGCGCTGCGCCAGCTGGTCGAAAAGCTGCGCCGCTATCCCTAGCGCTCGCGCCGACCGCCCGCGGTACCAATGTCCCTTGCCAGCACCACTGTGGTATTGCCGCCAAGCCGGGCCGGCCTGAAAGCGCTGCCGCCGCTGTCGCTCTATGTGCACATACCGTGGTGCGTGAGGAAATGCCCCTACTGCGACTTCAATTCGCACGAGGTGCGCGGCACAAGTCGAGGCGAAGCGCCGGAAGAGGACTACGTGCAGGCGCTGATCGCCGACCTCGAACTCGCGCTGCCGCAGATCTGGGGCCGGCGCGTGTATTCGATATTTTTCGGCGGCGGCACGCCCAGCCTGTTCTCCGCGCGCGCGCTCGAGACTTTGCTCGATGCGTTTCGCGCGCGGCTCAATCTCGTCGCAGACGCGGAGATCACGCTGGAGGCCAATCCGGGCACGTTCGAGGCGGCAAAATTTCGCGACTACCGCGCTTGCGGCGTAAACCGCCTGTCGATCGGCGTACAGAGTTTCAATCCCGCGCATCTGCGCGCGCTCGGCCGCATCCACGACGGCGAAGAGGCGCGGCGCGCGATCGGCATGGCGCAGGCGCATTTCGACAACATCAACCTCGACCTGATGTACGCCCTGCCGCAGCAGACTCTGCAACAGGCCGGACAGGATATCGAAGCAGCGCGCGGCTTCGGCACCACCCACCTGTCGGCCTACCATCTCACGCTGGAGCCGAACACGCTGTTCTACCGCCATCCGCCGCCCTTGCCGGACTCCGAGCTTGCGGCGGACATGCAGGAGCTGATCGAAGAGCGGCTGGCTGGGAACGGTTACGTGAATTACGAGACCTCGGCGTTCGCGCGA
>JAKAIH010000533.1 GCA_021825225.1 Pseudomonadota bacterium | reverse complement strand
GCGCGCAACTGGAAAAAACGCTGCAGCGCTATGAATTGCGGCATGAGGCGCAGGCCGCGCCGGCACAGCGCGGCGTCACATTCCGGCCGTTGCCGCTCTTGTGCATACGCGACGCGCAAGGCGAACTCGACCTCGCAGAGCGGGAAACCCTGCTCGGCCTGGCGGGCTTTTCGCTGGCGGAGAAACCCGGCGACCTGGCGGGCTTTGTGCCCAGTGAAAGCCGCCATCCGTACCTGGTGGATGTTCACGATGGACACCTGAGAATCGAGCAGGAAATCCACTACTCGGTCAACCTCGATCTGGTGCCGATCGACGTCACCGAGACCGATCTGCTGCGCTGGCTCGATGACCGGCTGCACGAACGCTCGATCGCGCAAAGCGAAAGAATCGCCTGGCTCGCCAAGGTGTTGACCTGGCTGCAGCGCGAGCGCAAATACACCCTGACCGCGCTGGTGCGCCACCGCAACCAGCTCGCCGACGCGGTGCGCGAGCGCCTGGAGGCGCTGCGCGCGGAGGCGCAAAAGACAGGTCTGCAATTGACGCTGGCGGGTCCGGACCCGCGCGGCTGCGTCAGCGGCGAGTACACATTCGAGTTCGGCCGCGGGCGCTATCCGGCACGGCCGCCGTATTACGCAGGGCGCTACCGCTTTCGCAAGCACTACTACGGCGCGGCTATGATCGGCGACCTGAAGGATGCCCCGCCCAGGGAAACCGACCACGAGTTCCACTGCGCCGTCGCCATCGACGAGATGGACGAGGTGCGCCACTGGGTACGCAACATCCCGCGCTTTCCGGAATATTCGTTCTGGCTGCCGACCGCTAGCGACCGCTTTTATCCGGATTTTGTCTGCGAACTGAACGACGGGCGGCTGCTGGTGGTGGAGTACAAGGGCGCCGGATACAAGACCAACGACGATTCGCAGGAAAAGCGCGCCATCGGAGAGTTCTGGGCGCACGCGAGCGGCAACCTGTTCCTGCTCGCCACCCAGAAGGACGACAAAGGACGCGGCGTGCGCGAGCAGTTGCGCGTAATCGTGCCGAAGGATTCCGCCAGACGCGTAATCGCCGAGCATGCCATGGTACGCGTGCTGCGCGATTGCGAGGTCGAGGGCCATCACCTCGCCAAGGACTCAATTGGTGCGGTTGTCGCCATCTACAACCGCGGCGAAGCGTATGCAGTCGAACTGGAGGATGGCGCCGGTGTAACAACGGTTGTCACCCTCAGGCAGGCGGACCTGGCTGAAGTGAGCGTGCAATGACGCTGCCGAACAGTCATTGCGCCACCGTAGCGCGGGAAAAGATTGTTGACTATCTCCTCAACGCCCGCCACATTCGCGGCAAGAGCAAAGCCACATTCTTCGGAATGTTCGGTTTCAGCGTGGCAAGTTGGGCCGTGCTGCAAGAGTCGCTCATCACCCAGGGTCGCAGCAACCCCTTGGTCGAAGCAATGCAAACCGAGTATGGGCCGCGCTATACGGTGAAATGCAATTGTCCGTCACCTGACGGGCGAAACCCCTGCATTTTCACGGTATGGCAGATCGATGCCGGGAGCGCATGTCCCAGGTTGCTCACGGCTGTTCCGGCTGCCCGATGACCTGCCCAAACTCAACCCGCATTCCGCATGCCCTGCGCCAGCCGCGCTTCGATCACCTTTCAATGAACTGGAGACGAATATGAAAGCCGTCGGACTCTACCGTTATCTTCCGATCGACGATCCCGAATCGTTTCTCGACCTGGAACTGGAGACGCCTACTGCGAGCGGGCGCGATCTGCTGGTCGAAGTGAAGGCAATATCGGTGAACCCGGTCGACGCCAAGCGGCGCGCGCCCAAGGATCTGGTCGAAAAAAAACCCAGGGTGCTCGGCTGGGACGTCGCCGGCGTGGTCAAGGCCGTCGGCGCCGAGGTCTCGCTGTTCAAACCCGGGGACGCGGTGTATTACGCCGGCAGCATCGTGCGCCCGGGCGGCAACAGCGAATTCCATCTGGTGGACGAGCGCATCGCCGGCAGGAAGCCGGCCAACCTCGGTTTCGCCGAGGCCGCGGCGCTGCCGCTCACCACCATCACCGCCTGGGAGGGCATGTTCGACCGCATGGGCATTTCCAGGACCGGCGCAGACGCAGGCAAGACGCTGCTGATCATCGGGGGTGCCGGCGGCGTGGGCTCGATCGCGATCCAGCTGGCGAAGAAGCTGGCCGGGCTGGCCGTGATCGCGACGGCTTCGCGGCCGGAATCGGTGGCCTGGGTGCGAAACCTCGGAGCGGACCAGGTCATCGACCACAGCAAGGAGCTCGCGCCGCAGCTCGAAGCCCTGGGGATGAAGGAGGTCGATTACATCTTCTGCCTCAACAACACCGACCGCTGGCTGCCGGCGCTCGCGCCCGTGATCAAGCCGCTGGGAAAAATCTGCACCATCGTTTCGGCGCTGAAGCCGCTCGATCTGACGCCGCTGATGGGCAAGAGCACGACCATCGCCTGGGAATTCATGTTTACCCGCTCGAGCTTCCAGACGCCGGACATGATCGGGCAGCACCATCTGCTCAACGAGACCGCGGCACTGATCGAAGCGGGCACGCTGAAAACCACGC